>CAZVLI010000193.1:0-7244 GCA_964627965.1 uncultured Rhodospirillales bacterium | reverse complement strand
CCTCGCCGGTCAGGACGGCCGCCGCCGCGCCGGCGTGGATGTAGACGCCCGGCCGGGTCCGTGAGCCCGGCAGCGACGCCGCCTGCGGTTCCAGCGAACAGGCGGCGGCTTCGTCGGGAACCGGCGAGGGCGGCAGCGGCCGGAAAAGCCGGTCCGGCGTGAACTTGCGGTCTTCCTCCGGCAGCGTGGAGCCGACGAACACCACCTTCCCGTCGAGTGCCTTGGCCAGCCTCTCCGGGTCGGCTTCGGCGCAGTTCAGGACGTCGATCAGCGCATAGGTCGGTATCCGCGCTTCCAGGTTGCCGTGCGGCGCGAGGCGAATGGTGTCCGGTATCTCGGCGCCGACGCGCGCCAGCGCCCGCGTTGCCAGACCGGGCAGGGCGTCGCCGTCCTGCGTGGCATAGACGCGCTTCACCTCGCGATAGACGCCGTCGGAATCGGCGATCAGCTCAAGCAGCCCCAGGGCCGCCTCGTCGTTGCGCAGTGCCGCGAAGATGTGCGGCAGCGGCAGCGTGGTGCTCGACCGACCCAGCACCACCTCCTCGCGATGGCGGAACAACTGCTGCAGCAGCGGCCGGTCCCAGTTCTTGCTGAGCGCGTTGCCGTTGAACGAGAACAGGAAGTCGAAGGCGACGACCTTGGCGCCGGCCGCGGTCGCGTGGTCGATGACCTCGGCCCAGACCGGCGAGAAGATCGCCCGCGGCATGCTTTCGAGACGCTCCGCCGCCAGGCTGCGGTCGTCGACGGCGATGACGACGACCGGGGTCTCCACTGGCGGGGCTTCTTCGATCTCCGCGCGCGCGACCACGGCGAGGTCGTAGAGCGGGCCGTCGAAGACGCTTGGCGCGGGGTCGATGGCGGTGCTGGCCAGCGCGGCGGCGGCGCACACGCCGATGGTCACCAGCGAGATGCGTTGCGTCAGCCGCATCGGCCCGTCGTCCCCCGGAGGCCGGCGCTCACTTCACCTCGATCAACGCCAGTCCCTGCTCGCCTTCGCGTACCTCGAACGCGATCGGCTCGCCGCTCTTGGCACCGCCGCGCATCAGGCTGAGGCTGTAGCCGCGGCCGGGCGACAGCGCGTCGCCGGTCCAGGCCAGCTTGGCGCCGTCCATCCTCTGACGCCCGAGTTCCTTGCCGTCGCGCATCACCACCACCTCGGTGACGCCTTCGCGGCCGGCGCCGGTCAGCACGAAACTCGGCTTCACGTTCAGTTTCAGGCCCGCGCTGCCGGCACGCAGCCGCACGCCGCCGGTCCGCGCCTCGCCCGCGAGCGCCACCTTCTTGGGGCACTTGGCGCGCGTCACCGAGACGATCTTGCCCTTCTGCGACAGATACTTGCGCTCGGTCAGCACCAGCACGCCGCCTTCCACCACGACTTCCTCGCAGGTGCCGTAGTGCAGGAATGTGATGCTGGCGCCGTCGGCCAGGGTCACGGAGTCATTCGCCGCCAGTTCGCTGAACGGCTCGACTTCCGGCTTGGCACCGCCGTTCAGGTCGAGGATCAGGGCCACGGCCCGGGCCGCCTGTGCCGGCCTGGCGAACAGCACGCCGCAGGCGAGCAGCGCGGCGATCAGGGCGGGAGCTTTCCACGGGCGCATCCGATCGATCCTTCCATCGCCAGTTCATTGATTGTCGCCAGCCTAGCGCAAAGCGGTCGTTGCGTCGCCTCGGCTGACCTATCGGATGAACAGTTTGCCACATCCTGCGCGGCCGGGCGGGTGACGACGCTCACCGTTGGCGGGGTGGGTGTGGCGTGCTAACACCACGCCATGAGGGGATGCGGGATCGGTCGGCTGGCGCTGGCGGCGCTCTTGGCCGGGTTTTCGGGCACATCGGCGCTGGCCGATGATGGCGGCGGCGCCTATGCCGCCGTCCGCTTCATCTCCGGCGGCTCCTGGCTCGACGGTATCGAGCGCACCGGCAATCCGCCCGGCACCTTCGAGGTCACCCACGGCGAGGACCTGGAATATGTCGGCATCGGCGCGCTGGCCGCCGGCTATTCCTTCGCCGATCAGGGCCTGCCGGTTCGTCTTGAGCTGGAGTACCAGCACCGGCTGCGGTTCGACTTCGACAGCCGCGTGATCGTGGTCCCGGCGCCGGTCTTCTCCACCATCGACTACGCCGTGAACCTGGCCAGCAACGTGCTGATGCTGAACGGCTATTACGACGTCGTCACCGGTACGCCGTGGCAGCCCTATCTCGGCGCCGGCATCGGCTACGTGCGCCACGACGCCGTTACCAAGCGTCCGAACCTGACCCGGACCTCGGAGGAGGAGGCAACCGCGCACAGCGACAACCTCGCGGCGGCCGCAATGGTCGGGGTGCGGGTGCGTTTCTCGTCCGACTGGGTCGGCGAGCTCGGCTATCGCTTCACCTGGCTCGGGTCGGTCGAGACCCCGACCTTCTCCGGTGGTGACCAGGTGACCGCCGACAACTACTACAGCCACGACTTGGTCCTGGGCGTCAGCTACCTGTTCTGAAGCCGATCCTGCCAACGCCGTCGAACCCCCATCTCACCCCAACCCTCTCCGCCCCCAGGGGCGGAGAGGGAGTGGATAAAGCCATTCCCGCTTCGTCCCTCTCCGCCCCTGGGGGCGGAGAGGACAGGTGAGGTGGGGAGACGACGTTGAACACCACTCAGCCGGTGGAGCGGTCGCTCCGATACGCCACCAGCAATCCGTCCTCGCGCGTCACCGGCATGGCGAAGTCGAAGCGGTTGATGGCGACGGCACGATCCAGGTCGCCTGGCGTCTTGAAGTCGATCGCCGGATCGAGCGCCATCTGCCCGGACGGGCTGTCGATCACCTCGCGTTTGATCTCGTCTTGCGGTACTGGCTCACCGTCGAACAGGCTGGCCATGTAGCGGCGGCAGGCGAGGTCCTCCGGACCGTCCGGCCCTTTGCGGCTGCCCATCGCCAGGATCGTGACCAGTGGCTCATCGCGAAGCGCGCGAACGGTCGCGGCCGCGACCACGAGGCTGCCGAGCCAGATCGCATCCGCGCCACTGGCCCGCACCACGCCCTGCGTGCCCGACGAGGAGCGGAGCACCACGGTCCGGCCGGTCAGGTCCATCGTCTCGACCGCTTCCGGCGAGTTGCCGACGTCGAAGCCGGCGATCTGTCGGCCGCCGTCCTCGCCGACCAGCACCGCGTCCGGCCAGCGTTGCTTCAGTGCGAAGGCCTCCGCCGGATCGCCGACCAGGACGATCCGCGCCGCGCCGGCCTGGAAGACATAGGCGGCGGTGGTGAAGGCGCGCAGCACGTCGATGACGATCACCGCGCCACGCGCCGCCGCCGCCGCGTCGACGCCATATCTTTCGACGATCCGTCCCATCTCCGCCCCCGTCGCGAATCCCGAGCAATCGGCATACTATCGCGCCGCCATGTCTGACCTCCTGCTCGACCGTATCGTTGACCTGCCGCCCGCCTTCGACACCGAGGCGGCCGCGCGTGCCCGCGCCGATCTGCGCGAGGCCGCTGGCGAGAATGCCGACGCGGTCGACACGCTGCTGAACGACGGTGTCGGCGGCCCGCTGGTCGACGGCCTGACCGGCAACAGCCCGTTTCTGACCCGTTGTCTGACTCGGGACGCGAGTTTTGTCGCCGACCTGCTGACGACTCCGCCGGAAAAGATCCTCGAAGACCTGCTGACGCCGCCGCCGCTGGACCTGCCGCTTGACGAGCTGACCACGCGGCTGCGTCGTCACCGCCGGCGCGTGGCGCTGCTCCTGGCGGCGTGCGATGTCGGTCAGGTCTGGCCGCTGGAGACCATTACCCGGGCACTCAGCGACCTGGCCGACTGGGCGTTGCAGGCCGGCGTGCGTCACTTCCTGCTGCAGGCGCAGCCGCGCGACTTCGAGCTGCCGCACCCGGATCAGCCCGAGCGCGACACCGGCCTGATCGTGCTCGGCATGGGCAAGCTCGGCAGCCACGAGCTGAACTACTCATCCGACATCGACTTCGTCGTTTTCTTCGACCCCGACGGGCTTGCCTACACCGGCCGCCACACCTTGCAGCACAGCTTTATCCGCCTGACCCAGGGCCTGGTGAAGCTGCTGCAGGAGCCGACCGCCGACGGCTACGTCTTCCGCACCGATCTGCGCCTGCGCCCCGACCCCGGCGTCACCCCGGTGGCGGTCTCGGTCGAGGCGGCGGCCAGCTACTACGAGAGCCTGGGCCAGAACTGGGAGCGCGCGGCGATGATCAAGTCGCGCGCCTGCGCCGGCGACATCGCGGCCGGCGAGGCGTTTCTCGCGGAAATGCAGGCCTTCATCTGGCGCCGCAACCTCGATTTCGCCTCCATCGAGGATGTGCACTCGATCAAGCGTCAGATCCACAGCCATCGCGGCCATGACGAGATCGCCATCGATGGCCACAACATAAAGCTCGGGCGCGGCGGCATCCGCGACATCGAGTTCTTCGTGCAGACGCAGCAGCTCATCGCCGGTGGACGCGACCCGTCCTTGCGCAACCCTACGACCTGCGGCGGCTTGCGCGCGCGGGCCGAGGCGAAGTGGATCGATGAGGCGGCGGCCGACGAGCTGATCGCCGCCTACCGCTACCACCGTACCGTCGAGCATCGGCTGCAGATGATCCACGACGAGCAGACCCAGACCCTGCCGAAGGACGGCGACGGCATCCGGCATCTGGCCTGTTTCATGGGCCAGCGCGACCCGGACGCCTTCCGCGCCGAGCTGCGCCGCCATATGGAGGTGGTGCAGCGCCATTACGCCGCTTTGTTCGAGGCCTCCGCGCCGCTGGGCGACGAGGGCAACCTGGTGTTCACCGGCACAGAGGATGACCCCGATACCCTGGCGACGCTGGAGAAGCTCGGCTACGGCGATCCGACGGCGGTCGCGACCCAGGTACGCGGCTGGCATCACGGCCGCTATCGCTGCACACGCACCTCGCGTGCCCGCGCGCTGCTGACCGAGCTGGTGCCCGGGTTGCTCAGGGCCTTCGCCGCGACCGGTGATGCCGACGCCACGTTGCGTCGCTTCGATAAGTTCCTGTGGGGGTTGCCGGCCGGGGTACAGCTGTTCTCGCTGCTGCACGCGCATCCGAACCTGCTCGACCTGCTGGCCCGGCTGATGAGCGGTGGGCCGCGCCTGGCCGACTATCTCGCGCGCAACGCCGCCGTGTTCGACGCCGTGATCGGTGGCGACTTCTTCGACGACCTGCCGGACCAGGACGAGCTGGCGAAAAGTCTCGCCGGCGGCCTGGCGACCGCGCGCGATTACGAGGAAGCGCTCGATCTGGCCCGGCGTTTCGTGAAGGAGCGGCGCTTCCAGGTCGGCGCCCAGGTGCTGCTCGGCGAGACCGACGTCGATGCCGCCGGCGCCGCCTACGCGCGGCTCGCCGACGTCGCCATCGCGGCGGTCTTCGACGCCACCCTGAATGAATTCGCCACCGGGCACGGCCACATCGCCGACAGCGACTTCGCCGTCCTGGGCATGGGCAAGCTCGGCGGTGCGGAGATGAACGAGGCGTCCGACCTGGATCTGGTCATGTGCTATCGCCTCGGCGACGAGCACGCCAAGTCGGACGGCGAGCGCCAGCTTGTCGGTCCGCACT
The DNA here is from genome assembly GCA_964627965.1 of uncultured Rhodospirillales bacterium. Taxonomy (GTDB): domain Bacteria; phylum Pseudomonadota; class Alphaproteobacteria; genus JAVKFY01. The sequence continues at coordinate 1,671 of CAZVLI010000193.1, read as the reverse complement.
ATTTCGGCCGTTTCAGCCAGCGCCTGATCAACGCCATCACCGCGCCGACCGCGCAAGGGGCGCTCTACGAGGTCGACATGCGGCTGCGGCCGTCCGGCAACAAGGGGCCGGTGGTCACGCGCGTCGACAGCTTCATCGAGTACCAGCGCAACGAGGCCTGGACCTGGGAACACATGGCGCTCACCCGGCTACGCTTTGTCGCCGGGCCGGATGCGATGCGCGACCGGGTCGAGACGGCGGTACGGGAGATTCTCTGCCGACCGCGCGAGCGCGCCAAGATCATGGCCGACGTGGTCGAGATGCGGGCGCGCATCGCCGACGCCAAGCCGACGACCGATCCCTGGGAAATGAAGCAGGTGCGCGGCGGCCTGGTCGACCAGGAATTCATCGCCCAGGCGCTGCAACTGGTGCACGCGCACGCGCATCCGCAGGTGTTGCATCCGAACACCTGCGAGGCGCTGGCGGCCTTGGCCGAGGCGGGCGTGCTGGATCAAGCAAAGGCGGACAAGCTCGTCGCCGCCTCGCGGCTGATGCGCGGCCTGCTCGGCGTACTCCGCGTCGCCTGGGACGGCGCTTTCGTGCCGGCCGAGGCACCGGCGGGGCTGGTCCGCGCCCTTTGCCACGAGGCCGGTCTCGACGACCTTGCGGCCATCGAAGCCAGGCTCGTAGCGGTGCAGGCGGAAGTGAAGGACCTGTTCGAGGAACTGGTCGGCTAGCGCCGGCCGTTCAGCGGCTTCCAGAACGGGCGGCTGGCTTCCCAGGCCGCCTGATTGGTCGAGATGCCGGCATCGCGCAACTCGCGCGGATCGAGGCCGGCGAGTTCGCGGCGCGCGCGGCTACGCTGGCGCCATTCGCCGATCAGGCTGGTGACCTTCATAGCGGCTGCCCCCGACGCTTGCCGGTGACCAGACGGCCGACGGCATGCGATACGCCCGCGACCGCCAAGGCGATCGCTTCGGCCCGGTGCCGCTCCGCCGCGGCCCGGAAGTGGGCCAGGTCGCGGTGGCTCAGCGGTGCCGCCGCGTTCGGAATCGTGCCCGTGAGGCTTGTCTTACCCATGGTTACTCCTTCGCCCGCGTAGGGGCTTGCGCGTTGTGCGTTGGAGCAAACCTAAGTGCTTGGAATGTCTGGCACTATACTCGATTCTGCATCGCAGCATAGACGATGCTGCATAGCACAAAATTGATGCAATAGGTCAGTAGTGCTGCCTTAAAGCGCGGCGCCAAATGCCGCGAAATCGGGGTCGGATCGGGAAGCTGCCCATTCCTGAGTCGTTGCCGCCGCACCGATGGGCAGTGAGGTCTAGCCCGCCTTGTCGCCGGATTTGTGCTCCACCGTGCCCAGCGCATCGGCCAGCCGCGTCATCGCGCTGCCGCGCTTTGCCGGCTTCGGTTGTTCCGCCGAGGGCGCCCAGCCCGAGGCGTAGAGCACCTGGAAGGTCGCCGGCACCCGCCCGTCGGCGTCGGCGAAACGCTCGTGATAGGTCCGTGCCGTGGCGAGCAGCAGGTGCCGCGGCGTTGGCGCCTTGCGGCGCAGTGCCACGGCGTTGGCCTCGCCCATGCCACGCAACTCGCGCATCAGGCGCAACGGGTCGGCATAGGTAACGGTGAGCGCATCGGCGTCGGCCACCGGCAACGCGAAGCCGGCGCGTTGCAGCAGCCCGGCGATATC
>CAZVLI010000192.1:0-7255 GCA_964627965.1 uncultured Rhodospirillales bacterium | reverse complement strand
TAGGCGGCCGACTTCGCCATCTCGACGTCCAGCAGCATGTCGGCGCACTTGTGCTTGATCGCCTGGAAGGAGGCGATGGCGCGGCCGAACTGCATGCGCATGGCGACGTAGTCCTGCGCGTCCTCGCGCAGTCGCTCCGCCCCACCGACCATCTCGTTGGCCAGCAGGATCGCGGCCTGGTCGAGCGTCTGGGCCAGTGGCACCGCCGCCTTGCCGATCTCGCCTAGCGGCTCGGCAGGAACACCCTTGAACTCAAGCCGCGCTAGTTTGCGGGTCGGGTCCACGGTGGTGAGCGCGCGCCGTTCGAGACCGGCGGCGTCGCCGGCCACGGTGAACAGCGACAGTCCACTGGGGGCGCTGGCCAGCACGACGATCAGGCCTGCGGTGTGGCCGTCGACGACGAAGCTCTTATGGCCGTCCAATATCCAGCCGCCGTCCTTCTCGGTTGCGGTGGCGGTTGTGGTGCTGCCGTCCCAGACGCCGTCGTCTTCCACGAAGGCCAGCGTGGCGACGGTCTCGCCCGATGCGATGGCGGGCAGGAGGGCGCGCTTCTGGTCTTCGGTGCCGGCGGCGAGGATCGCCGGCGCGGCCAGCGCGGTGGTGGCGAAGTAGGGCGCGCAGAGCAAGGCGCGCCCGGCCTCTTCCATGACCATGGCGTGCTCGACCATGCCGAAACCCTGGCCGCCGAAGTCTTCCGGGATCGCCAGCGCGGTCAGCCCCATCTCCTCGTTGAGCTTGCGCCAGCCGTCGGCGTCCCAGCCTTCGTCGGTGGCCATGAGGCGGCGAACCTCGGCGGCCGGCGACCGGTCGGCCAGGAAGCGGCGCAGAACGTCGCGAAACTCGCCTTGCTCCTCGGTGAAACTGAACTGCATCGATGGGCCTCTTGCGTGGCTAGATTTGCGAGTAGCCGGAGCCGGCGGTGTCGACGCCGCGACCGGCGGCGCGCTCGATCCAGCCGAACTCGTGCAGGATCTGCTGGCTGTAGGTGACGCGACCGTTGACCTTGGCGGCGGGTTCGCTGGCGAGCAGGAGGGTGGCGCGGGCCATCACCTCCGGCGGCTCGCCGCGCGGGTCGTCCATGCCGTCGACCAGGCGGTGATGGACGGTGCCGGGCGTCGGTACGACCTGGCTCGGCGACAGGGCCGTCACCGCGACGTTGCCGGCCGCGGCGACTTCAAGGGCCAGGCCCTGGGTGAAGCGTTCCAGCGCCGCCTTGGTTGCGCCGTACATGGTGCTGCCGGCCGTGATCTTCGTATCGTCGTAGGGGCCGCGCCCGGGGCCGATAGCGGCGCCGGAGGAGATGTTGACGATGGCGCCGCCGCTGCCGTCCAGCATGTCGGGCAAGACCGCTTTGGCCAGCATGAACGGTCCGTGCACGTTGACCGCGAAGGCCTTGGTCCAGCGATTGGTGGGGAACTCGCCGACCGGCATGAAGTAGCTGAGCGCGGCGTTGTTCACCAGCACGTCCACCGGCCCGTAGGCGTGGCGCGCGGCGGCCACCAGATCGAGGCAGTCGGCCTCGGCGGAGACATCGGCGGTGACCGCCGTGGCCTCCCCGCCGGCCGCCTTGATGACCTCGACGGTGCGGGCCAGCGAGCCTTCCAGCATCCGATGGTCGCCCTCGTTCAGGGTGCGCGCGGCGCAGACCACCTTGGCGCCTTCAGCGGCGAACAGCTCGGCGATCTCCTGGCCGATGCCCCGGCTCGCGCCGGTCACGATCGCCACCTTGCCCACCAGTTTTCCCATCACGCGCTCCTTCCGCGGCCCATTCTAGGCCGGGGCGCGACGCGGCGCCTAGCAGGTGGCGACGTGCTTCCCGGCTAGAGCCGGCTCTGCTTGCGGGCGGCGGCGACGGGGAGGTCGTGCAGGCGCGACCAGTCGCCGGCGCGGAAGCCATCCGGGTCGGCGAGGTAGTCGCACATCATTGGGAGCGTGTCCTGGCCCCAGAACAGCTCGTCGTCGACGGCGAACGTCGGCACGCCGAAGACGCCGCGCGCGATGGCTGCATCGGTGTTGGCGCGCAACGTGTCCTTCACTGACTGCGCGGCGATGGCGTCGTCCAGGTCGTCGATGCCGAGCGAGGCAGCCAGCGGACGCAGCGCATCCAGCTCCTGGCATTCGTTGCCCTCGCCCCAGACGTGCTTGAACACGGCGGCGACGACCTCGTGCGTCGCGCCCGCCGCGATGATCATGCGGAGCAATGCCAGCGGGTTGAACGGGTGGCGCGGCGGCGTGCGGAAGGGCACGCCGCGCTGCCGCGCAAGCCAGTCGCAGTAGCGGAAGGTCTGGCGCCGCTTGGCCGGAATCTCGGCCGGGCCAAGGCTGCCCCAGTGGCCGAGCAGACCGGCGAACAGCACCGGCTTGAGGTTGATCTCCAGATCGTCGGGCAGCTGGTCGAACGCGACGAAGTGCAGGTAGGCGTAGGGCGAGACGACGTCGAAATACCAGTCCGCGACGCGCGTCATCGGTAGCCGTCCTTCGGCTCGAAGCTCTCGCCCTCTTTCAGCAGGCCCTTGCCGGGGACGAAGTTCACCTCCAGGCGGATGCCGTCGGGATCCTCGAACAGCACGTAGTAGTAGCCCGGCGCCCAGGTGCCCTCCATCGGTCCGCGCACCATCTTGGCGCCGAGCTTCTCGGCCAGCGCGCCGGCGGCGTCGACGTCCTCGCGGCTGCGCGCGCGCAGGCAGATATGGTGCAGGCCGCAGCGAAGCTGCACGAACCGCTCGTCTTCGTGCTCGGGCGCGCACTTCTGGATGCCGATCGCGGTGCGGGCGCCGACGTGATAGACGAACTCGTCGCCGTCGAAGACCTTCTCCATGCCGAACTCGGGCAGCAGGCCGGAATAGAACGCCTTCGTCTTGTCGAACTGGCTGACGGTCAGGATGATGTGGGCGACGCCGTTGATGTCGATCATGCCGGGCTCCTTGGTTGCGCGCCGCATTGTCGGCGTGCCGGCGCGCCCGGGCAATCAGCGCCGGCTCAAGGCGGGTTGAACCGGGCTCAAGAGGGGGATTAGGGCATGGCCGATCTGTTCCAGACGCTGGCAACGGCGCCGGCACACGTCATCGACAGGGTCGGCGACCGGCTGGAGAACCGGGCGAAGGACCCGGCGCAGGTCGCCATCCTGGAGTCCTACATCGCCGACCTCGAATTTCCCGCCGACGCGACGGTGGTGGAACTGGGCTGCGGCACGGGGCCGGTATGCCGCCGCTTCGCCGAGGTCGACGGGGTCGCAAAAGTCATCGGTGTCGAGCCGGCGCCGGGCCTGGTGGACAAGGCCAGGTCGCTGGCGGACAGCGACAAGCTGGAATTCCACGTCGGGACCGGCGAGGCCTCGGGGCTGACCGATGGTGTCGCCGACATCGTGGTCCTGCACACGCTGCTGAGCCACGTGCCTGACCAGGACGCGATCTTCGACGAGGCGATCCGGTTGCTGAAGCCGGGCGGCCAGCTCGCGGTGTGCGATGCCGACTTCTCCAAGACCTCGGTGGCGATTGGCGATGCCGATCCGCTGCAGATGTGCGTCGAAGCCTGGGCCGAAATCAGCGTCACCGACCGCTGGCTCGGGCCCCGGCTACCCGGCCTGCTGAAGGCCAAGGGCTTCGCGGTGCGCAGCTTCAAGGGCCATAGCCGGGTCGATATCGCCGGGATCAGCACCGGCCCCGGCTGGGTCACCATGGGCGCCGACGCATTGGCCCGAAGCGGCCGGATCAGCGCGGAGACGGCCGAAGCGCTGAAAGCGGAGTGTCAGCGGCGCATCGACGAGGGCCGCTTCTTTGCCGCCCTGCCGTTCGTCACCGCTGTGGCGACACGGCCCTAGGCGAAACGAAAACGGCCGCCCCGGAGGGCGGCCGTTCGGTCCGCGCGAGGCGGAGAGGCCTACATGCTCGGCGCCGGCATCTTCACGTCGCGGCTGACATACGCGTTGGTGAAGTGCTCGGTGATGTCGAACTTGTTGTCGAGGTTGAAGTAGGTCTCGATCAGCTTGTAGTCGGCGGCCATGCGCTCCGGATCGAGGTAGCCCAGGCCCTGCTCGCGGCTGATCGGGTGATCCATCAGCTCCATGACCAGCTTCCAGTTGGCCATCGAGTCCTCCTTCTTCAGGCCGCTGTTGGCGGCCAGGAGGGCGTCGATGCAGGGCTCCGGCGTCTTCACGCAGTCGTGGTAGGCCTGCTGCGTCACCTTCACGAAGGCGGCGACCGTGTCCGGATTCTCCTTCAGGAAGTCGGCATTCACGATGACCGAGTTGCCGTACGGGTTGATGCCGATGTCCTTGCCGGCGACGAAGCCCATGTCGTCGCCGAAGACGCGCTGGAAGATGAAGTGGATGTTGTAGAAGGACGTGGTGACGTCGATCGAGTCGGACTTCAGCGCCGAGATCTTGGCGTTCGGCTGCACGTTGACCCAGCTCACCGACTTGGGGTCCATGCCGACGGACTTGGCGAAGGCCGGCCACATCTGCCGCGCGGCGTCCCACGGCGGGTTGCCGATCTTCTTGCCGGCGAAGTCCTTCACCGAGCCGATGCCGGAGCTCTTCTTCCAGTAGAAGCCGTACGGGCTGTTGGCGTAGATGTTGAACACCGCCACCAGGTTCGCGCCCTTGCCGACATTGACCAGCGCGGTGCCGAGATCGGCGATGCCCATCTGGTTCTGGCCGAGGCCGACGCGCTGCGACGACATGGTGGAACCCTTGCCCGGCTCGATGGTCAGGTTGATGCCGGCTTCCTTGTACAGGCCGCGCGCGTGCGCCCAGTAGACCGGCGCGTGGTCGCCGCCCGCGACCCAGTTGAGAATGAAGCTGACGTCCTTGGCCCCGTGTCCGGCGGCGTGCGCACCGCCGACGCCCAATGCCAACGTGCCGGCCAGACCCAAGCCCAAACGGCGCAACCAGGCTTTACCCATCATTCGAACCTCCCTGTCGGCGCCCCCGCTTGTCAGCGGCGCGGCACATGCCGTAGTGTTGTAACCAACCGGTTACTACGGTACGGCGCGGCATGGTGGCTGTCAACAAACTGAGCGCGGAGAAAGCGACCCCGGAACGGGTTCGCAAGGCGCCCGCGCGCCGCGATCCGGAAGGTGCCCGCACGCGCATTCTCGCGGCTGCGCGCACGGAGTTCGCGACCAAGGGCCTGTCGGGTGCGCGGGTTGACGAGATCGCGCGCCGCGCCGGTGCCAACAAGCGCATGCTCTACCACTATTTCGGCAACAAGCAGGCGCTGTTCCGGCTGACGCTGGAAGGCGCCTATGCCGAGATTCGCTCCGCCGAGCGCGAACTCAAGCTCGACACGCTGGCGCCGACCGACGCCATGCGCGTGCTGGTCGGCTTCACCTTCGACTATCTCGCCGCGAACCCGCACTTCATCACGCTGCTGAACAGCGAGAACCTGCACCAGGCGCAGCATCTGGCCGGGTCGGACCGGATCCGCGAGATGCACTCGGCGATGATCGAGATGATCGGCAACGTGCTACGGCGCGGCGAGGCGGACGGCAGTTTCCGGGCTGGTGCCGATCCGGTGCAGCTGTTTATCTCGATGACCGGGCTCAGCTACTTCTACTTCTGCAATCGCTACACGCTGTCGAGCATTCTCGGCCGCGACCTGATGGCGCCCATGGCCATGCGCGAACGGCGCCAGCACGCCATCGAAGTCATCCAGGGATACCTGAGACCATGAATGCGCTTCACATGTCCGACATGCCGGCCGACGTCCTGGCGCGGGTGCGCGAAGGCGTGGTGATCCCGGCGCATCCATTGGCCCTGACCGCCGAGCGGACGCTCGACGAGCGCCGCCAGCGGGCGCTGTCGCGCTACTACCTCGATGCCGGTGCCGGCGGCCTTGCGGTCGGCGTGCACACCACGCAGTTCGAGATCCGCGACGTCGGGCTGTACGAGCCGGTGCTGCGCCTCGCCATGGAGGAGGCGACGGGCCGGACCGACAAGCCGACGGCGATGATCGCGGGCCTGGTCGGGCGGACGGAGCAGGCGCTGCGCGAGGCCGACGTCGCGCTCGGGCTCGGCTACCACGCCGGCCTGCTCAGCCTGGCGGCGTTCAAGGGCGCGTCCGACGACGAGATGATCGAGCACTGCGCCGCCGTCGCGAAGAAGATCCCGCTGGTCGGCTTCTACCTGCAGACGGCGGTCGGCGGACGCGTGCTGTCAGCCGACTTCTGGCGCCGGTTCTGTTCCATCGACAACGTCGCGGCGATCAAGATGGCGCCGTTCAACCGGTACAAGACCATCGACGTGGTACGCGGCCTGGTTGCCGCCAAGGCCGAGGACCGGGTGACGCTCTACACCGGCAACGATGACCACATCATCGCCGACCTGCTGACGCCGTTCCCGATGCGACGCGGCGACGAGACGGTGACGGTGCGGATCAAGGGCGGACTGCTCGGCCACTGGTCGGTGTGGACGCACACGGCCGTGCAGCAGCTCGCACGGTGCCACAAGGCGGTCGAGAAGGGCGTGATCGAAACCGACCTGCTGGCGCTCGACGCCCAGGTGACCGAATCCAACGCCGCCGTGTTCGACGCCGCCAACGACTATGCCGGCGTGATCGCCGGCTGCCACGAAGTGCTGCGGCGCCAGGGGCTGCTGGACGGCATCTGGTGTCTGAATCCGGACGAGACGCTGGGGCCGGGGCAGGCAGAGGAGCTCGACCGCGTGTGCGCGGCCTACCCGCACCTCACCGACGACGATTTCGTGAAGGCGAACCTGGATCGCTGGCTGGCATGAAACTGTCGGACGAGCAGATCGCGCGCTACCGCGAGACCGGGCACCTCACCGTCGAGAGCGTCTTCGATCCGACGCGGATGACCGCGGCGGTGGACGATGCGGAGGCCTGGGGCGACGAATGGGTCGCGGGCCTGGATGAGGCGCAGCGCGCCTGGTACCTGGAGCGTGGCGGCGAGGGTAAGGCGCGCGACCTGCGCAAGCTCGACCAGCCGGTGTACGAGCGGCCGGCCTTCCGCGCGCTGGCCGAGGACCCGGCGCTGCTATCGCTGGTCGAGGATCTGATCGGGCCGGTCGGTGGCGTCGCCTTCTCGCAGATCTTCTTCAAGGCGCCGGAGATCGGCGGGCCGAAGCCGGCGCACCAGGACAACTTCTACTTCGGGCCGGACGATGCCGACGGCATGGTCACCGCGTGGATCGCGCTGGACGACGCGACCGTGGAGAATGGCTGCATGTTCTATGGCGAGGCCAGCCAGCGCGCCGGCACGCTGCCGCACGTCGCACCGGCGGGAGAGCCGTTCAACC
>CAZVLI010000191.1:0-7280 GCA_964627965.1 uncultured Rhodospirillales bacterium | reverse complement strand
CTTCCACCCAGAAGCTGGAACCGCCGAAGGTCGGTGTCCGGGCCGCGTGCGGCAGGTGCCGTGCCAGGGCCCGGCCCAGCACCTCCCAGCGCCGCCGGTAGATCCGGTGCAGCCGCGCCAGCAGGCTGTCGTAGTGGCCGCCGGCCAGGAACAGCGCAAGGCAGCGTTGGTTGTTCGCTGGCGGGTGGCGGTACATCAGGCGGCGGAGCTGCCGCGCCTCGGCGATCAGCGGCGCCGGTCCAACCAGGTAGCCCAGCCGTAGACCGGGGGCCAGGTACTTGGAAAGACTGCCGACGTAGAGCACGCGGCCGGCGCCGTCGAGCGACTTCAGCGCCGGCGTCGGCTCGCCGACATAGTTCATCTCGCCTTCGTAGTCGTCCTCGATAACCGCCAAGTCGCGCCGTTCGGCCAATCGCAACAACGATTGCCGCCGCGCCATCGACAGCGTCACAGTGGTCGGCGACTGGTGGCTCGGCGTGACGTAGAGGTAGTCGGCACTGTCCGGCACCGCGTCCAGCACCAGTCCGCCGGCATCGATGGGCACCGGCGCCAGCCGCGCGCCGCGCAGGCCGAAGATGTTGCGCGCGTCGACGTAGCCCGGCTCCTCCATCGCCACCGTGGTGTCCGCCGTCATCAGCAGCGAGGCCAGCAGCCACAGCGCGTTCTGCGCGCCCATGGTGATTAGGATCTCGTCCGGCTGCGCCAGCACGCCGCGCCGGGGCAGCACGCGTGCGCGCAACTGCTCCACCAGCAGTGGGTCGTCGGCGGTGATGTGGTCGGCCGACCACTCGTCCACCGCAGATCGCGCCAGCGCCTGTCGCGAACAGTCCCGCCACGCCGCCAGCGGGAACAGCGACGGATCGACCTGGCCGTAGATGAAGTTGTACGGCACCGAGCGCCAGGCCGCCGGCTTGGCGATGTTGCGCTGGTCCGAAGGGTGCCGCGCCAGCCGCCGGTTCCAGTCGATCACCGGCTCGGGCTCCGTGGGCGCCGGTGCGGGCCGCGCCGTCGGCGCCACCTGGTCGGCGACGAAGTAGCCGGACCGCTCGCGGCTGACCAGGAACCCCTGTTCCACCAGGCGCTGGTAGGTCAGCACGACGGTGTTGCGGGCAATGCCGAGCTGGCTGGCCAGGCGGCGCGAGGACGGGATCGGCGAGCCCGGCGGGAGCTGTCCGTCCAGCACCGCCGCGACGATCTGGTTCTGCAATTGCGCCTGCAGGCTGGCCCCGTCGGCCGGCTCCAGATGAAACAGGAAGTCGCGCATGGCCGAAATCGTCCCACGCCGTCGCGTCGTCCGCAATCGCCCCTAGCGGCCGTAGCGCGCCAGAAACGTCGCGATGGCTTCGTCGACCACGCGGTCGCGCGGCGGCAGGTCCTTTAGAGGCGGCCCGATTGCCATCACCTGCGGCCAGATGACGAACTCCTGGATCAGGCCCAGGAACTGGCGCGCCGCCAACGCCGGATCGGGGCAGTCGATGGCGCCTGCATCTTCGAGCTGCCGCAGCAGGGCGACGAAGCTGCGCAACAGTGGGGCTTTGCCGACCCGGTAGAAGGTCTCCGCGATCCACGGGCGCCGGCTTGCTTCCGCCACGACCAGGCGTGTGAAGGCGATCTGATCGGTCGCGTCGATGAAGCCGAGGATCCTTTCCGCGACTTGACGCAATGCCTTCGACGCCGAGGTCGCCTTGGTTTCCGCCGATATCTGCATGCCGTCTGCGAAGGCCGCCCAATGCTGTTCCAGCATCGCCTCGAACACCGCCTCCTTGCTGCCGAAGCGGTTGTAGAGCGTTTGCCTCGACACCCCGGCGCGGGTCGCGACGCGCTGCAGGTTCACGCCGTCGTAGCCGGCCTCCAGGAAAAGCGTCCTGGCGGCGCGCAGAACCGGATCGGAGTCGCGGGCCTGCCTCGTGGCGGTTGAATTCCGTTTCGCCGACATCATCTGGACTGTTCTGTAAAGTCAAAATCCAGGGAAGGCGAGGCGTACATGTCCAATCTCTCGTGGCGGGTCGGCGACATAATCATCACCAAGCTCGTCGAGGCCGAGATCGTGGCGCCATTCGGTGCCGCCTATTCGGCGGTGCCGCAGGGGACGCCAGAACAGCTTCGGGACATTCCGTGGCTGATGCCCGACTTCGTCACGGCGGACGGTGATGCCCGGCTCAGCGTCCACGCACTGCTGGTCGATGCACCGTCGGGTCGCATCGTGGTCGACACCTGCATCGGTAATGACAAGCCGCGCGCGGTGGCGACCTTCGACCGGCTGAAGACGCGCTTCCTTGCGGACCTCGAGGCGGCCGGATGGGATCGGGAGCGCGTCGACGGAGTCCGGTGTACCCATTTACATGTCGACCATGTCGGCTGGAACACGATGCTCGTGGAGGACCGCTGGGTGCCGACCTTCCCGAACGCGCGCTACTTCATGGGTCGCGAGGAATTCGCGCACTGGGAGCAGGACATGTCGGCGCCGATGTCGCAGCAGATCATGGCCGACTCCGTTCGTCCCGTTCTCGACGCCGGGCTCGCCGAACTGGTCGAGACGGACGCGAAGATCGCCCCGGAGATCCGCCTGTTCGCGACTCCCGGTCACACGCCCGGCCACGTCAGCGTCCTGATCGAGTCGCGTGGCGAGCGGGCGGTGATTACCGGCGATCTGATGCACCACCCCTGTCAGATGGCGCACCCCGAGTGGTCGTCCGCCTTCGACACCGATCAGGCACAGTCGCGCCTCACCCGCCACGACTTCCTGGCGCGGTTCGCCGACACCCCGACGCTGGTGATCGGGACGCACTTCGCCGGGCCGACGGCGGGCCGTGTGGTGCGCGATGGGAACGCCTTTCGGCTGGATACCTGAGCTCGGCGTTCCATCCGGCTTGCGATGCCGCGACGGTCGGCTAGATTGCGCGAAATTCAATCGCCAAGGACTGTCGATGTCGAATCCGCTCTTCACGCCCTTCACCATGCGCGACGTCACCCTCGCGAACCGTGTCGTCGTGTCGCCGATGTGCCAGTACAACTCGGCCGACGGCGCCGCCAACGACTGGCACCTGATGCACCTCGGCCAGTACGCCATCGGCGCCGGCGCGCTGATCTTCACCGAGGCGACGGCAGTAAGCCCCGTCGGGCGCATCTCGCCGCGCTGTCTCGGTCTCTATAGCGATGATTGCGAGCGCGAGCTGAAGCGCGTGATCGACTTCTGCAAGGAATACGGCGTCGCCGAGATGGGCATCCAGATCGCGCACGCCGGCCGCAAGGCGTCCACGCACCCGCCGCTCGACGGCGGCGCACCGCTGAAGGCCGACGAGGGCGCCTGGGAAACGGTGGCGCCGTCCGCCCTGGCTTACGCCGACGGCTGGCACACGCCGAAGGCGCTGGACGAGGCCGGTCTTGCCGAGGTCAAGCAACAGTTCGTCGACGCCTCGGTGCGCGCCGCCCGCGTCGGCTTCACCGTGAACGAGCTGCACGTCGGCCACGGCTACCTGCTGCACCAGTTCCTGTCGCCGATCAGCAACCGGCGCGACGACCGGTATGGCGGCAGCACCGACAACCGGATGCGCTTCCCGCTGGAGGTGTTCGAGGCGGTGCGCGCCGCCTGGCCGGCGAACCTGCCGCTGGGCGTGCGTTTCTCGGCCACGGACTATGTTGACGAGGGCTGGTCGCTGGACGAGTCGGTGCGGTTCGCCGCGGCGCTGAAGGAACGCGGCTGCGACTTCGTCGACATCACCGGCGGCGGCCTGGACCCGCGCCAGAAGATCAGCGTCGGCCCCGGCTACCAGGTGCCTTACGCTGAGCGCATCAAGCGCGAGACCGGCATCGCCACCATGGCGGTCGGCATGATCACCCAACCGGAGCAGGCCAACGCCATCGTCGCCGAGGGCCAGGCCGACATGGTCGCCCTGGCGCGCGGCATGATGTACGACCCGCGCTGGGCTTGGCACGCAGCGGAGGCACTCGGTGACGAGACGCCCTACAGCCGGATGTATGCCCGCGCCCATCCTTCGAAATGGCCGCAGGCGTTCCCGAAGCGCGCGCAGGCGGCGGAGTAGGCGTGGTCGCGGCACACCGCATTCACCTCACCGGCGGCTCGGGCAGCGGTACCAGCACGCTGGGCCAGGCGCTGGCCGAGGCGCTCGGTGTGCCGCATCACGACACCGACGACTTCTTCTGGCTGCCGACCGATCCGCCCTATCAGGAGCCGCGGCCGCGCGAGGCGCGCTGCGCCCTACTGGCGCACCGGCTCGACCGGCGGCCGGGCTGGGTGCTGTCGGGCTCGCTATCCGGGTGGGGCGATGTCTTCATTGACCGTTTCACGCTGGTCGTCTTCATGGACCTCGACAAACGCGCCCGCATCGCCCGCCTGAAGCAGCGCGAGCGTCGGCGTTACGGCGACGCCATCGACCCCGGTGGCGCCATGCACGACGCGCACGTCCGCTTCATGGCATGGGCCGGGGCCTACGACACCGGCGGGCCGGAGATGCGCAGCCGCAAGATGCACGAGGCCTGGCTCGCCTACATGCATTGCCCGGTGCTGCGCATGGACGGCCGCCTGCCGACCGAGCGCCAGGTCGCCATCGTCCTCGACCAGCTGGCCGAGCCAAGGGAAGCCCGCGCATGAGCCTCGACAACAAGCACTTTCGCCAGCACGCGCACGAGTTGGTCGACTGGATCGCCGACTACCTGGAGGACGTGTCCGCCTATCCGGCCAAGGCGCAGGTGAAGCCCGGCGAGATCGCCGCGAAGCTCCCCGAGGCGCCGCCGGAGCGCGCGGAGGCGATGGATGCGATCCTGGCCGACTTCCGCCGCGACATCCTGCCTGGCATGACGCACTGGCAGCATCCGTCCTTCTTCGCCTACTTCCCGGCCAACAACAGCTACGAGTCGATCTTGGGCGAGATGCTGAGCGCGGCAATGGGCGCGCAGGGCATGATCTGGGAGACCTCGCCGGCCGTCACCGAGCTGGAGACGCGGGTGATGCAGTGGCTGGCGCAACTGCTCGGCTTGGGCGACGGCTGGGCCGGCGTGATCCAGGACAGCGCCTCCTCGGCGACGCTATGTGCGCTGCTCACCGCGCGCGAGCGCGCCACCGGATTTGCGGTCAACGAGGACGGCCTCCAGGCGCAAGCCCGGCCGCTCACCGTCTATTGCTCCGCCGAGACCCACTCCTCGATCGAGAAGGGCGCCAAGATCGCCGGCTATGGTCGCGCCAACCTGCGTCTGGTCGCCTCCGACGACGATTACGCGATGCGCGTCGACCTGCTGCGCGAGGCCATCGAAGCCGACATCGCCGCCGGCGCGAAGCCAGCCATCGTCGTCGCCACGCTTGGCACGACCGGCGCCGGCGGTTTCGATAACCTGAAGGCTATCGGCGCGCTGTGTCGCGAGCACGACATCTTCCTGCACGTCGACGCCGCCTGGGCTGGTAGCGCGGCGGTGCTGCCCGATCAGCGCTGGATGCTGGAGGGGATCGAGTACGCCGACAGCTTCGTCTTCAACCCGCACAAGTGGCTGTTCACCAACTTCGACTGCACCGCCTACTTCGTGCGCGACGCCGACGCGCTGATCAAGACGCTGACGATCATGCGCGACTACCTGGCGCACCGCGAGATGGGTCAGGCGATCGACTATCGCGACTGGCAGGTGCCGCTCGGCCGCCGCTTCCGGGCGCTGAAGCTGTGGTTCGTGCTGCGCGGCTTCGGCGCCGAGGGCTTGCGCGAGCGCATCGGCAACCACATTGGCTGGGGCCAGGCGCTGGCCCAGCAGATCGAGGCGTCAGCCGACTTCGTGCTGGAGGGGCCGAACCGCCTGGCCTTGATCTGCCTGCGCTACGCGCCGCCTGGCACCGATCTCAATGCCCAGAACGACCTCAACCGCCGCCTCGCCGAAGCCCTGAACGACGACGGCCGCCTCTACTTGACGCCGGGCAACTTCAAGGGCCGCGCTGGCCTCCGCCTGTCCATCGGCCAGACCAACACGACCGAGGAAGACGTGCAGCGGGCGTGGACGCTGATCCGGGAAACGGCGCGGGCGCTCTAGAACTGCACCCGCCCAGTGATCGCGCCGTCGACCGCGACGTTGGCGCCGGTGACGAAGCCGGCGCGGGGACTGGCCAGGAAGGCGACGACGGCGGCGATCTCTTCCGGTGTGCCCATGCGGCCCATCGGGTTGCGATTGATCATGAACTTGAAGCGGTCGGGATCCTCGCGTTTGCACTTACCCCACACGCCGTCGTCGAAGTAGATCGTGCCGGGCGAGACCGTGTTCGCGCGCACGCCCTTCGGCGCCAGATTAGTCGCCAGCAGCGCCATGTAGGCGATCACCGACGATTTCATCGGGTTGTAGGCGTTGACCGGCCCGCTGGCCGACACGCCGCTGACCGACGAGATCGCGATCAGCGAGCCAGCTTCGGATTGCAGCACGTAGGGCTGCGCCGCCTCCATCGTGTTGACCGTGGCCATCACGTCGGTCTCGAAGCCGGCGCGCCAGGCCGCGGCGTCGTTGCTGGCGGCCAGTGCCGAGACGTTCGCCACCGTCACGTCGATCCCGCCGAGCTCGTCGGCGGACTGGTCCACCCACGCGGCGAGCGCCTTCGGATCGGTGACGTCGACCACGTGGCCGAGCGCCCTGACGCCATGCCGGCCGACGTCGGCGACGGTCTCGGTCACCTGGTCGGCGTTGCGGGCACAGAAAGCGACGTCGCAGCCTTCCGATGCCAGCTCGTCGACGATGGCGCGACCGATGCCGCGCGTGCCGCCGGTGACCAGCGCCTTCTTTCCCTTCAGATGCAGGTCCATCAGAACTGCACCCGGCCGGTCAGCGCGCCGTCGACCATGATGTTGGCGCCGGTGATGAAGCTGGCACACGGGCTGGCGACGAAGGCGACGGCGTTGGCGACTTCCTGCGGCGTGCCCATGCGGCCCAGCGGGTTGGCCGCGAGGCTGCGCTTGAACATCTCCGGCTGCTCGCGCTCGCGCTGACCCCACACGCCGTCCTCGAAGTAGATCATCCCCGGCGAGACGGTGTTGGAGCGCACCCCCTTCGGCGCCAGGTTGGTGGCCTGCAGCGCCATGTAGGTGATGATCGCCGACTTGATCGGGTTGTAGGCCCGCATCGGTCCGGTCGCCCACACGCCGGCGGCCGAGGAGATCGCCACCAGGGCACCGGCCTCGGATTTCAGGACGTGCGGCAGCGCCGCATCGACGGTGTTGACCGTGCCCATGATGTCGACGTCGAAGCTGGCCTTCCAGGTCTCCGGCTTGTTGTCCTGAGCCAGCGCCGAGACGTTG
>CAZVLI010000190.1:0-7299 GCA_964627965.1 uncultured Rhodospirillales bacterium | reverse complement strand
CTGGCGGGCGGCATCGCCGACTGGCTCGCGGCCGGCGGGCCGACCATCCTGAAGGCGCCGCGTGCGCATCGATGGGTCACCCGCATGTTGCCGAAGATCGACCGCGTCGCCTGTCCCTGGTTCATCCGCCGTTTCGTCGACCCGACGGCGGCGTTCCTGTTCGTCGAGGGCGACTGGGTCGCGGACGTGGCCCGGGAGGTCGATGCGGTGCCGTTCGACATTGTTGGTGCCGACTTCAGCCATGACGGCGAGCTGTGCAGCTTCGATGCCTTCCTCGACCGGTTCGGCATCGACGATCCGGCACTGCACGACCGCGCGCTCATCATCCGCGGCGCCGACACCGGAAGGCTCGATCTGGCGCCCGAGGCGGCCGGTCTGCTCGCCGTCTCCCTGGGTATCTCAGCGAACTCCGATGGCGACGACGAGGCCGCGCTGCGGCACGGTTTCGCGGTCTACGACGCGCTCTACGCCTGGCGCCGCCATGCCGCCCAGGAGACGCACGGCTGGCCGCCGGCGGCCGCGGCATGAGTCAGGTTCCGTTTCGTGAGGCGGTCGGCGTCTGGCTGAAGATCGGGCTCACCAGCTTCGGTGGGCCCGCCGGCCAGATCGCCATGATGCACCGCATCCTGGTCGACGAACGCAAGTGGATCGACGAGCGCCGTTACCTGCATGCGCTGAACTACTGCATGCTGCTACCGGGCCCCGAAGCGCAGCAGTTGGCCACCTACGTCGGCTGGCTGCTGCACGGTGTGAAGGGCGGGCTGGTCGCCGGCACGTTGTTCGTGCTGCCCGGCGCGCTGGTGATGCTGGCGCTGGCCATGCTATACGCCGGTTTCCAGGAACTGGGCGTGGTGCAGGCGCTGTTCTTCGGCATCAAGGCGGCCGTCCTCGCGGTGGTGCTGGAGGCGCTGGTCCGCATCGGCAAGCGCGTGCTGAAGACGCCGGCGATGCTGGCGCTGTCGGTGCTGGCTTTCGTTGCCATCTTCGCGCTGGACGTGCCGTTCCCGGCCATCGTGCTCGGTGCCGGCCTGATCGGTCTCTTGGGCGGCAGGTTGGCGCCGCGCGCGTTTGCCGTCGACGACCTCGAAGCCGGCCCGCCGTCCGATGCCGCCGCGCCGTCATGGGGCAGGGTGGTGCGCACCATCTTCGCCGGTCTGGCCTTGTGGTGGGTACCGATTCTCGTCCTCGCCGTCGCGCTCGGCGGCGATGACGTGTACGTCGAGATCGGCCTGTTCTTCTCCAAGCTGGCGGTGGTGACCTTCGGCGGTGCCTACGCCGTGCTGGCCTACATGGCGCAGGCGGCCGTCGAAACATACGGCTGGCTGCGACCTGGCGAGATGGTCGACGGTCTCGGTCTGGCCGAGACCACGCCCGGACCTCTGATCCTGGTGACCCAGTTCGTTGGCTTCCTCGCTGCCTTTCGCCACGCCACCGGGCTCGATCCGATGCTCGCCGGAGCACTGGGCGCGTTGCTCACCACTTGGGTGACTTTCGTGCCGTGCTTCTTGTGGATCTTCCTCGGCGCGCCCTATGTCGAGCGAGTCCGCGCCCAGGCCAGCCTCAACGCGGCGCTGACCGCGATCACCGCCGCCGTGCTCGGGGTGATCGCGAATCTGGCGATCTGGTTCGCGCTGCATGTCCTTTTCGGCGAGCTCGCGAGCTGGGAGGTGGGGCCGGCGAGCCTGCTGCTGCCGGTGCTCGCCAGCGTCGACTGGTGGGCCGCCGGATTGGCCGCCATCGCCATGCTGGCACTGCTTCGGCTGCATCTCGGGTTGTTCTGGACACTGGCGATCTGTGCCGGCCTTGGCCTACTGCGCGCGTGGCTTTTCTGAGGCGCGCTTTGCCAATCGGTCGCGGTTGGGGCAGAATGATTATGTAAATAATTTCGATCGGCATCAGGAGGAGCACGATGCACGTCGAGCAAATCTTGGCACGCAAGGGATCGGAGGTGGTGACGGTCTCGCCCGACGTACCCGTCGGCGAAGCCGCCCGGGTGATGGCGGAACGCCGTATCGGCGCGGTGCTGGTGCGCGGCGAGACCGGCGTCATCGACGGCATCCTGTCGGAGCGCGACATCGTTCGCGGGATGGCCGAAGTCGGGGGCGAATGCGCCCGCCAGCCGGTGTCGTCGCTGATGACCAGCGAGGTCGCGTTCTGCGATCCGTCGGACACCATCGACGAGTTGATGGAGATCATGACCGCGCGGCGCTTCCGGCATCTGCCGGTGATGAGCAACAACCGCCTGGTCGGCATGATCTCGATCGGCGACGTGGTGAAGCATCGCATCGGTGAGATCCAGGGCGAAGCGGAGGCCATGCGGGCCTACATCGCCAACGGCTGACGCGTTGCCCGCCTGCGCGGGGCCGGAGACGGCTTCGTGAGCGAAGCTCCGGCTTGACAGCCCGGCCTGTCCTGGAAAATCATTCGTACACAAACGAATTTGCAGGGCAGGTCACGGTCTTGGCGCATCCGCTCTATCTGCGCCCGAACGCGTTGTCGGAGGCGCTGGCGGCTTTGGCCGACAGGCCGCTGGTCGTGCTCGCCGGCGGCACCGATCACTATCCGGCCCGTGTCGGCCAGCCACTCGATGACGACATCCTCGACATCACCGCGATCGAGAGCCTGCGCGGTATCGCGGAAGGTGACGACCACTGGCGCATTGGCGCCACCACCACCTGGACCGATGTGATCGAGGCCGACCTGCCGCCGCTGTTCGACGGCTTGAAGCTGGCGGCGCGCGAGGTCGGCGGCGTGCAGATCCAGAATGCCGGCACCATCGCCGGCAACCTGTGCAACGCCTCGCCGGCCGCGGATGGCGTGCCGGCGCTGCTGAGCCTCGGTGCCGAGGTCGAGCTTTCCGCCGCCGACGGCACCGTCACCGTGCCACTGGAAGCATTCGTTCTGGGCAACCGCCGCACCGGCCGTCGCCCGGACCAGCTCCTCACCGCCGTCCGCGTGCCGAAGCCGCTGCATCCGGCGCGCGCGCATTTCCTCAAGCTCGGTGCCCGGCGCTACCTGGTGATCTCCATCGTCATGGTTGCCGGCACGCTGGAGGTGGAAGCGGGCGAGGTGCGGGCTGCGCGCATCGCCGTCGGTGCCTGTTCGGAGGTGGCGCAGCGCCTCGCCGAGCTCGAGACGTTGCTGGTCGGACGGCCGGCTGACGCGACGCTGTCCGACGTCGTTTCGGACGGGCATCTGGCGGCGCTGTCACCCATCGACGACGTGCGCGGCGCCGGCGCCTACCGCATGGACGCGGCCGGCACGCTGGTCCGTCGTCTCCTGCGCCATCTGGGGAGCATGTCGTGAGCGTTGTCGAACAGGACGCCGAGGACGACGGCCGCGTCGAGATCAGCGCGATGATCGACGGCCAGCGCCGCAACATCCGCGTGCGGCCGCAACAACGTCTCTCCAGCCTGCTGCGCGACGAGCTTGGCATCACCGGCGTGAAGGTCGGCTGCGACGCCGGCGACTGCGGCGCCTGCACGGTGCTTGTCGATGGCGACCAGGTCTGCGCCTGCCTGATGCCGGCGGCACAGGCGCACGACAAGATGATCGTGACCGTCGAGCGCATGGCCACCGAGGTCTCGCTGAACCGCATCCAGGCGGCCTTCCACCGTCACGGCGCGGCGCAATGTGGCATCTGCATCCCGGGCATGCTGTCGGCCGCGACGCATCTGCTGGGACGCATCCAGAAGCCGACCGAGGAACAGGTGCTCGACGCCATCGGCGGCGTGCTGTGCCGCTGCACCGGATACCGCAAGATCGTTGCCGCGATCATGGACGCGGCCGATCCGATGAACGTTGCCATTCCGGTGCTGCCCGAGGCGGACGTGGTCGGCGCGCGCGCCCCACGGCTCGACGGCGTCGACAAGCTCACTGGCCAGGCCAAATATGGCGCCGACGACACGCCGGCCGACGCGCTGTGGCTGCGGGCGGTGCGCTCGCCGCACGCGCGCGCCAAAGTTCGCTTCGGTGACCTCGATGCGTTCCTCAAAGATCATCCTGGCATCGTCGCGATCCTCACCGCCGCCGACGTGCCCGGTCACAACGGCTACGGTATCTACCCGCACATCAAGGACCAGCCGGTCTTCGCCGACGGCCATGTCCGCTATCGCGGCGAGGCGGTTTGCGCAGTTGTTGGCGAGCGCGCCGCCGTCGAGGCGCTGCGCCTGACGGATGTGCCGGTCGAGTACGACGTTGAAGACCCGGTCATTGGCGTCGCCGCCGCAACCGCCGATGGTGCCGCGCTGGTGCAGGCGGACAAGCCGGGCAACCACCTGATCACAGGACGGGTCGTCAGCGGCGATGCCGACGCGGCGCTCGCAACGTGCGCCCACGTCGCCGGCGGGCATTTCTCCACCGCCTTCGTCGAGCATGCCTACATCGAGCCGGAGGCCGGCTGGGCGCGGCGGGTCGGTGACCGCTTGGAGGTCCACGTCACGACGCAGACGCCGTACATGGACCTGGACGAAGTCGCGCTGGTGCTGGGCATCGACAAGGCCGACGTGCGCATCGTGCCAACCGCGTGCGGCGGCGGCTTCGGCGGCAAGCTCGATCAGTCGGTGCAGCCGATGCTGGCGGTGGCGGCGTGGCATTTCGACCGCCCCGTGGCCTGCGTCTACACCCGGCCGGAGTCGCTGGCCGCGTCGACAAAACGCCACCCAGCGGAGATCGACGCCCGCTTCGGCTGCGATGCCGAGGGCAAGCTCGTCGCGGCGGAGATGATCGCGCGCTTCGACACCGGTGCTTATGCCTCCTGGGGGCCGACCGTCGCTGGGCGCGTGCCGGTCCATGCCAGCGGGCCCTATGCGGTGGCGAACGTGCATGCGCGGGGCGAGGCCTATTTCACCAACCAGATGCCGTCTGGCGCCTTTCGTGGTTTTGGCGTGCCGCAGGCGGCCGTCGCGCACGAGACGCTGCTTGATGAGTTGGCCGAGAAGGTCGGCATGGACCGATTGGAGTTCCGCCACCGCAATGCCTTGCGGGTGGGCGACGTAACGCCCAGCGGCCAGGAACTGAAGGCCAGCGCCGGGCTTGCCCGCTGCCTCGACGCCCTGCGCCCGCACTGGCAGGCGGCGTTGGCGGACTGCGAAACGCACAACGCCGCCGACGAGGTGGTGAAGCGCGGTGTCGGCATCGGCTGCATGTGGTACGGCATCGGCAATACCGGCATGTCGAACCCGTCGACCATGCGTGTGGCGCTGTCGGCCGACGGCGAGATCACGCTCTATAACGGCGCCGCCGAGGTCGGACAGGGATCGTGGACCATCATGCCGCAAATCGTCGCCGAGACGCTGGGCGTGCCACTGTCCGCCATTGCGCAGGTTGGCCCCGACACCGACCTGACCCCGGACGCCGGCAAGACCTCCGCCTCGCGACAAACCTACGTTTCGGGCACCGCGACGGAAATGGCGGCGCGGGACTTGCTGACCCAGCTTCGCCGCCTGGCCAATGCCGGCGAGGACGAGGCCCTTGTCTTCGACGGCACGACCGTGCGCATCGGCGAGTCGACCATCGACCTGGCCCGGCTGCCGGTCCGCGACGATGGCCATGTCCTGCTCGGCGAGGCGACCTTTGATCCGCCGGCGACGGCGCTGGACGAGGACGGGCAGGGCATCCCCTACGCCACCTACGCCTTCGCTGCGCAGATCGCCATCGTCGAGGTCGATACCGAACTGGGCACCACGAAGGTGCGCAAGATCGTCGCCGCGCACGACGTCGGCCGCGCCATCAACCCGACGCTGGTCGAGGGCCAGATCGAGGGCGGCATCGCGCAGGGTCTCGGCCTGGCGCTGATGGAGGAATACCTCCCTGGCCGGACGGAGAACCTGCACGACTACCTGATCCCGACCGCCGGCGATGTGCCGGAGATCGAGTGCATCCTGGTCGAGGACCCCGAGCCCACCGCGGCCTACGGTGCCAAGGGCGTCGGCGAGCCCGGCCTGGTGCCGACCGCGCCGGCGATCCTCGGCGCCATCCGCCATGCCTGCGGCGTTTCGATCCGCAAGCTTCCCGCGACGCCCGACCGGGTGCGCGCGGCCATCCTGCAACAGCGAGGTGCGTCATGACCGACGCCGCCGCCACCAAGTCCGACGTCATCCGTTGCGATGCTTGTCCGGTGCTCTGCCGAATTCGCGAGGGCCAGGCCGGCGCCTGCGACCGCTACATGAACGACGCCGGTACGCTGCGCCGCGTCGACCCGCTGCTGGTGACGCAGCGGATCGCCGAGCAGGACGGCAAGCTCGTGCCGTTCATGGACGGCGCGCAATGGGACGGCGGCCTTATCCCGCCGGTGCCGACCTTCGTCACCGGCATCGGCGCCGGCACGACCTACCCGGACTACAAGCCGGCACCGTTCATCGTCGGCTCGCAGCACGACGGCGTCGACATGGTGACCGCCGTGTCCGAAGGCGTGTTCAGCTACTGCGGCGTGAAGGTGAAGATTGACACCGACCGCTTCCTCGGCGACGAGCAGTCGACCGTCACCTGCGACGGCGAGCCGGTCGGCCATGTCACCACCGCCGAGTACGGCAGCCAGATGCTGGCGCTGGGCGGTGTGCGCCACCTGACCGGCGGCTCCAAGCGCGAGGGCACCGTCACGTGTCAGATGATGCTCGACCTGTGCAACAAGAAGCCGGTCGAGTTGCAGGTCGACGGTGGCGCCAAGGTGGTGGTGCAGGCTGGCGCGGCGCCGGTCATCGACGGCGACCTGGAGGAGCGCATGCGCGTCGGCTGCGGCTCCGCCACCATCGGCATCTTCGCGCCGCAATGGCATGGCCATGCCGATGAGGTGATCGTCGTCGATGACCACATCACCGGCGTGCTGAGCGAGCACCAGGCCGGCAAGTTCCTCGACATGCCGCCGGCCGGCATTCGCGTGCGCGGCCGCAAGTCGACGCCTGGCCGCTACTTCCAGGTCGCCGACCACGGCGACGGCTGGGGCGGCACCGACATTACCGACCCGCTGGCCATCGTCGAGAAGATCAATCCGAAGGTCGCGTGGCCGGGCTTGCGCCTCCTGATGGTCTCCACCACGGGTGAGGACAGCGCCTACTTCGTGCTCGACGACGATCTGAAGCCGGTGCCGGCCGCGATGCCCGACCCGTTGCAGGTCGTCACCGACCGTATCGCGGAGAACTGCGAGCCGGCGATGTGCTCGGTGCTGTTCATGGCTGGCGCCGGCGGCTCGCTGCGCGCCGGCGTGACCGTGAACCCGGTGCGGCTGAGCCGGCGGGTGCGGGACACCCAGGTCACCGTGACCCGCGGGGGGCCCCGGACCCGCGTCTGGCCCCGCGGGGG
>CAZVLI010000189.1:0-7304 GCA_964627965.1 uncultured Rhodospirillales bacterium | reverse complement strand
GTCCTGCTCACACCGGTGTTGCTCCTCTGGTTCATCTCCGGGATCATCACCGCGTCGCGAAGCTCATCGAAGCCGGCGGCGCGGATCGTCGGCGACAGCTCGGCGACGTTGAATGAAATCGTATCCGGATCGTTCGCCAGATAGACCAGGAAGAACAGCGCCGCTGAGCTCGGGCCGGAGCGTGTCTCATCCAGCATGAAGTCGTGGACGACCAGGCGTCCGCCGGGGCGCAGTGCCGCGTACGCACGCTCGAGCAGTAGCGGGATATCGTCGCCGCGCACGGCGCTCAGCAGGTACGACATCAAGACGACGTCTTGATTGGTGGGCCAGTCGACCTCGCGCGCGTCGCCACCGACGAGCGCGATGCGCTCGCTCATGCCGGCCTGCTCGACATAGGGTCGGGCGACATCGATCACGGTCGGAAAGTCGATGATGGTGGCGCCAAGCTGCGGGTTGCGTTGGCAGAAGGCGATGGAATAGGCGCCGGTGCCGCCGGCGACGTCCAGCATCGATCTAGCGTCCGCCAGTTCGAGCTGCTTGGCCAGCATCAGCGCCGGTCCCATCGAGCCGGCATGCTGGGCACGCGAGAAATCGGCGGCGCGTTCCGGATCGGCGAGCCAGCCGCTCATCGCCTTATGCGCCAAACCATCCTCGTCGCCAGTGAGCCCGGCGAGCAAGTGGTTCATGTCGGGGTAGATCTGTCGGCCGATCTGAAAACGGTAGTAGTCGCCGAAATAGGCCGGCGCGCCGGGCACAAGGTAGGTCTCGGTCGCTGGCGCGTTGACCACGCCCTCGCGATCGCGGACCAGCACGCCGACGCTGACCAATGCCGATGTCAGGGTTTGCATCCGGTGCGGCGCCACGCCGGTTGCGGCGGCCAGTGCCGTCACGTCCCGCGTGCCGCGAGAGATGTGCCCGAACAGTTCCAGATCGAGTGCGGCGAACAGGGCCTTCGAGGCCATGAAGCCGTAGGCGAGCTTGGAAATCTCGCGCACGTCGCTCAGCGGTGCCGGCATCTTCATTCTCCCCGTTGCGTGACCAGTGTAGCCCGACGCAGGGGCGTTGACAGGACAGGCCGCGACGGTGGCTATTGCGTGCATGCAATGGGCCGACGAAGGCATCGTGTTGAGCAGCCGGCGCCACGGCGAAAACAGCGCCGTGGTGATGCTGTTGACGGTCGAGCATGGCCGGCACGCGGGACTGGTGCGCGGCGCCACCGGCGCCCGGCTGCGCGGTGCCTTGCAGCCCGGGAACGAAGTGCGGGCGACCTGGCGGGCTCGGCTGGCCGAGCATCTCGGCACCTACACGATCGAGCCTGGGCATGGTCGCGCCGGTCTGGTGATGGCCGACCGAGTACGGTTGGCTGGACTTACGGCGGTATGCGCGGTGGCGGAGGCGGCGTTGCCGGAGCGCGAACCGCACCCGGTGCTGCACGAGGCGACGCGGGCGCTGCTCGGTGCCATCGAGGCCGGCTTGCCGGACTGGCCGGCGGCCTTCGTGCGTTGGGAGCTGGGCCTGCTGCAGGACCTCGGGTTCGGGCTCGACCTCAGCCGCTGTGCCGCGACCGGCACGACGGAGGACCTGATCTACGTATCGCCGAAGTCGGCCCGCGCCGTCAGTCGAGATGCCGGTTCAGCTTACGCCGATAAGCTCCTGCCATTGCCGGGTTTTCTGCTTGGTCAGCAAGGTGGGCCGACCGACCAGCCGGCCGTCGCCGACGGTCTCCGCCTGACGGGGTTCTTCCTGGAACGGTCGCTGCTGGCACATCGCGAGCACATGCCGGCGGCACGGGCGCGTCTTGTGGAAGTGCTGCGGTCCTGAAGCCGCGAATCTGGTAATTTCCGGCCATGACCGACGTACAGGAAGAGATCCGCCCGACGCCGTTCGGCGAGGCGCTGAGCGAGCGCTACCTCTCGTATGCGCTGTCGACCATCACGGCGCGTTCGTTGCCCGATGTGCGCGACGGCCTGAAGCCAGTGCACCGGCGCCTGCTCTACGCGATGCGGGCGCTGAAGCTCGATCCTGATTCCGGCTTCAAGAAGTGCGCCCGCGTCGTCGGCGACGTGATGGGCAAGTTCCACCCGCACGGCGAGCAGGCGATCTACGACGCCCTGGTACGCCTGGCGCAGGACTTCGCGGTGCGCTACCCGCTGGTCGACGGGCAGGGGAATTTCGGCAACCTGGACGGCGATAACGCCGCGGCGATGCGCTACACCGAGGCGCGCATGACGGCGATCGCCCGAGCGATGCTGGCGGACATCGACCAGGACACGGTCGACTTCCGCGAGACCTACGACGGCGAGGACAAGGAGCCGGCGGTGCTGCCGGCGGCGTTCCCGAACCTGCTGGCGAACGGTGCGGCCGGTATCGCGGTCGGCATGGCAACCTCGATCCCGCCACACAATGTCGGCGAGGTCTGCGGCGCGCTGCTGCACCTGATCAAGGCGCCGAATGCCGGCATCGACACGCTGCTGAAGAAGATGCCGGGGCCCGACTTCCCGACCGGCGGCGTCTGCGTCGAGCCGGCCGAGAAGATCCTGGAAGCCTACAAGACCGGCCGCGGCGGTTTCCGTCTGCGCGCCAAATGGCACAAGGAAGAGGGCAAGCGCGGGACGTACGTCATCGTCGTTACCGAGATCCCCTACCAGGTGCAGAAGAGCAAGCTGATCGAGAAGCTGGCGGCGCTGCTGAACGAGCGCAAGCTGCCGCTGCTGGCCGACATCCGGGACGAGTCGGCCGACGACGTGCGGCTGGTGCTGGAGCCACGCACCGGCAAGGTCGATCCCGACCAGCTGATGGAGCAGGTATTCCGCCTGACAGAGCTGGAAACACGCTTCTCGCTCAACATGAACGTGCTGGACAAGAACCGCACGCCACGGCTGATGAACCTGCGCGAGGTGTTGCAGGCTTTCCTCGACCACCGCCAGGAGGTGCTGCAGCGGCGTTCGAACTTCCGGCTGGCGCAGATCGCCAAGCGCCTGGAGGTGCTGGAAGGCTACCTCATCGTCTACCTCAACCTGGACG
Source organism: uncultured Rhodospirillales bacterium (assembly GCA_964627965.1). Taxonomy (GTDB): domain Bacteria; phylum Pseudomonadota; class Alphaproteobacteria; genus JAVKFY01. The sequence continues at coordinate 4,280 of CAZVLI010000189.1, read as the reverse complement.
AGGTGATCCGCATTATCCGCGAGGAGGATCACCCGAAACAGGAGCTGATGAAGACCTTCAAGCTCAACGAGGTGCAGGCCGACGCGATCCTCGACATGCGGTTGCGCTCGCTGCGCAAGCTGGAGGAGATGGCGCTGCGCACGGAGCGTGACAAGCTGCTGGCCGAGCAGAAGGACCTGAAGGCGCTGCTCGGCAGCGAGGACAAGCAGCGCACCGCGATTGCCGGCGAGATCAAGGAGATCGCCAAGAACTTCGCCGACCCGCGCCGGACCGAACTGGCCGATGCCCCGGAGGTGGAGGTGTTGGCGCCGGAGGCGCTGATCGAGCGCGAGCCGATCACGGTGATCTGCTCGGCCAAGGGCTGGATCCGCTCCATCAAGGGGCACGTCGCCGAGGGCCCGGACGTGCGCTACAAGGACGGCGACCGTGGCCGCTTCTGGCTGCACGCGCACACCACCGACAAGCTGGTGCTGTTCGCCACGAATGGTCGCTTCTACACCTTGGATGCGTCGAAGCTGCCGGGCGGTCGTGGCGCCGGCGAGCCGGTGCGGCTGATGGTCGACCTCGGCAACGAGTACGACATCGTCTCGCTGATGGTGCACGAGCCGACGCGCAAGCTGATCGTCGCGTCCGACGACGGCAAGGGCTTCATCGTCGACGAGGCAGCGGTCCTGGCGCAGACGCGTGCCGGCAAGCAGGTGCTCAACGTCGGGAGCGACGCCGAGGCCAGGGCCTGCAAGCCACTGGATGGCGATCACATCGCGGTCGTGGGCGACAATCACAAGCTACTGATCTTCCCGGCGGGCGAGTTGCCGCCGATGACCAGGGGGCGTGGCGTCAAGCTGCAGAGCTACGGCAAGGGCGCGCGGCTTTCGGACATCCGGGCAATCACGCTGTCCGAGGGGCTGAGCTGGACCCAGGCCGGCGGACGGACCCGCACCGAGACCGACCTCACCATGTGGCTCGGCAAGCGGGCGCAGGCCGGACGCGTGGCGCCGCGTGGCTTCCCGCGTGACCACAAGTTCACCTGAGCTGATCCTGCATCAGTACGACTTCTCCAACTACGCGGAGAAGGCGCGGCTGGCACTCGGCTACAAGGGGCTGGCGTGGCGCGCGGTGACGATCCCGCCGGTCGCGCCGAAGCCCGACCTGACGCCGCTCACCGGCGGCTACCGGCGCACGCCGGTGCTGCAGGTCGGCGCCGACGTCTACTGCGACACCCGGCTGATCCTGCGCGAACTGGACCGGCGCCAGCCGGAGCCGTCCATCGGGTTCACGGCGGAAGCGCAGGCCATCGCGTACTGGGCCGAGCATCAGCTGTTCCGACCGATGTCGCTCTACGTGTCGGGCAGCAACCTGGACGTCTTGCCAAAGGACCTGCAGGCGGACCGCAGCCGCATGCGGGGGTTGCCCATACCCGACGATGACACCGTGCGCCGTGCCGCCCGGCGCAATGCACCGGCGGTGCGCGTCCAGATCGCGTGGGCGGCCGAAATGCTTTCCGACGGCCGCGACTGGATCTGCGGGTCGGTGGTGACGGTGGCCGATTTCGCCGTCTATCACGCGCTCTGGTTCCTGACCGCGCGCACCGACCGGCTGGCGCACGAACTGGCGCCGTACGATGCGGTCAACGCGTGGATGGCACGGATGCGCGCGTTCGGCCATGGCCAGCCGACGCCGATGGCGGCAACCGAGGCGCTGGACGTGGCCGCAGCGTCCGAGCCCGTGTCGCCGCGGCTCTCCGAGCCGTACGACGAGGATCCGCTGCCTGGCTCTCAGGTGCGGGTACGTGCCGACGATTACGCTCGCGACCCGATCGACGGCGAACTGGTACTGATCGACCGCGACGAGATCGCGGTTCGGCGCGACGATCCGCGTGTCGGCGAGGTCGTGGTTCACTTTCCACGCCTGGGCTACGACCTTCGACCGGCACGATGACGGCGGTGGCGAGCTACGAGGATGCGCACGGTCAGCGCTGTATCGACATCGTCGAAGGCGAGGACGGGCGGTTCACGTTGAAGGAGTTCCGGCGCGATCCGGAGGATGGCGGCGGCTGGACGCCGGTGCGTGCCTATGACGGTGAAAGCTTCGCGACGCTGGAGGGCGCGCTCGATGCCGCCGTCAGCCTGGCGCCGTGGCTGGTCGTACCGGGGCGGGCTGGCTAGTTAGGCAGGTCGCGCCAGCCGTGCGGCGTCAGAATCTCGACCGGCTTGAAGCGGGTCTTGTAGGCCATCTTGCGGCTCTCGGCGATCCAGTAGCCAAGGTAGACGTAGGGCAGGCCGCGAAGCACCGCCTGGCGGACGTGCCACAGAATAATGAAGCTGCCCGGGCTGCGGTCGGCGAAGTCGGGGTCGAAGTAGCTGTAGACCAGCGACAGGCCGTCATCGAGCACGTCGGAGAGGCAGGCGCCGTAGAGCTCGCCGTCGGCGTTGCGATACTCGAACATCCGGCTGCGGACCGGCGAGTCCTGCACCATGGCGGCGTAGTCGTCGAACGACATCGCCGCCATGCCGCCATCGCCGTGGCGCGACTGGATGTAGCGGCGGAACAGACGGTAATGCTCGGCCAGGGCCGTCGCCGGTAGCTCGCGCCCCACGATGCCTTCGTTCTGCCGCATCACCCGGCGCCACGCCTTGGTCCAGACCAGGTCGTTGGCGCGGATGCGGACCGGGATGCAGGCCTGGCAGGCGCGGCAGGACGGCTTGTAGGCGACGCCCTGAGACCGCCGGAATCCGGCGCGGCTCAACTGATCGTGTACCGCCTCGCCGTCGTTCAGTGACGTCAGCTCGGTAAACACCATCTGTTCCATGCGGCCAGGCAGGTACGGACACGGCGCCGGGCGCGACATGTAGAAATAGGTCAGCGGAGTCGCGTTAAGCGGCTTCATACGGTTGCCGGCATCCTCGATCCGGGAATTCTGATTAGAGGCCATAGTACCACGGCGCGAATAGCGAATAAGCGATCCAGATCACAAGCGTAAGCGGTCCGCCGGCAATGATGAAGTCACGGAAGCGATAATGACCCGGACCCATGACCAAAAGGTTGGTCTGGTAGCCGATCGGTGTGGCGAAGGAGCAGTTGGCGGCGAAGATCACGGCATAGACGAAGGGCGCCGCCGGCACCCCCAGTTCCGTGGCGATTCCGAGGGCGATGGGGATGAACAGCACCGCCGTAGCGTTGTTCGACAGCAGGTTGGTGACCAGCGCCACCAGCAGGAAGAAGGCGGAGAGCACGACCGCCGGTGCCGACCCGTCCAGCAAGGCGACCAGACCCTGCGCCAGGAAGGCGGCGCCGCCGGTGGCCTGGAGACTGGCGCCCAGGGCCAGGGCGGCGGCGACCAGAAGCACCACCCGCCGGTCGATGGCGCGCGTCGCCTGGTAAATGTTGAGACAGCCGGCAGCCACCATGGCCGCGGCGCCGGCGAGCGCCGCGACGGCCACCGGTAGCAGGTTCAGCGCCACCGCCAGCAAGACGCCGCCAAAGATCAACCGTGCCCGCATGGCCAGCGCCAGGGTCGGGACGTCATGCGCCGACCATTCCAGCGGCAGGAGGTCGCGACTGGCGCGTAACGCCTCGATGTCGTCGCGGTGACCGAGCAGGAGCAGGACGTCGCCGGCTTCCAGGCGGATCTCGTCCATGGCGCCACGCACCATGCGGCTGCGGCGCTGGATGCCCATGACCAGGCAGCGGGTCTGATAGTGAAAGCCGATCTGCTGCAGATTGCGGCCGATCATGCGGCTCGCCGGCGCGACGACGGCTTCCACGAGCTGCGGATCGCCCATCGCCCGCAATTCTTCCGTCGGCAGCAGGCCGGGGCGCTGCGCCAGCGCCTCGGCCAGGCTGTTGCGGGTGGCCGCGACGACGAGGATGTCGCCCTCGTCGAGATCGAGCGCGTCGAACGGCGGTAGGAACGCGTGCTCGCCACGCTGGATCAGGCGCACGGTCATGTTGGGCAGAGCTGGTAGCAGGCCGCCCTTGGTCCGGGTGCCGATCAGGCCGGAGCTCTCCGTGACGGTGATCTCGGCGATGAACTGCTTGCCGTCGCCGCCGACGACCTCGCTCGCCATGCCGCCACGGTCCTTGAGCAGGCGTGGCGCGACCACGAGGCAATAGACGAAGCCGACCGCCGCCAGCACCAGGCCGGGGACGGCGAAGTCGAAGAACTGAATGGAACCGAAGCCGAGCGTGGCGGCGGCTCCGGCGGCCAGCAGGTTGGTGGAGGAACCGATCAACGTGATCATGCCGCCGAGGATGGCGACGAAGCTGAGCGGCATTAGCAG
>CAZVLI010000188.1:0-7322 GCA_964627965.1 uncultured Rhodospirillales bacterium | reverse complement strand
CCGGTCGCCGAGGCGCTGCACACCGCGCGCCGGGCGCGCGCGCTGATGACGCAGAATTTCGGTCTCGCGCTGTCCTACAACCTGGTGGCGGTTCCGCTCGCCATCGCCGGGCTGGCGACGCCGATGGTCGCCGCCATCGCGATGTCGTCGTCGTCGGTGCTGGTCACGCTGAATGCGTTGCGTCTACGCGGTGGTCGCGGATGAACGTCCTGCTCATCCTGATCCCGGTGGCGTTGGGGCTGGGCGCGCTGGGGCTCGTTGCCTTCCTGTGGGCGTTGAGAAGCGGGCAGTTCGACGACCTCGACGGCGCCGCCGAGCGCATTCTCTACGACGACGACGATCAACCGCCGCCGCGCTAGCGGTCGTGGATCAGTGACCTGTAACAGTGCCACGACGCGTGACCGACCAGCGGGAAGGTCACGATCAGGCCGATGTTCAAGGTCACCAGCCCGAACCCGATCAGCAGCACGATCAGCCAGGCCCAGAGCAGCAAGGGCCGCGGATTAACCGTCAGCGCGGTGACGCTGGTCAGCATGGCCGTCACCACGTCGACATCGCGCTCCAGCAACATCGGCAGCGATATCGCGGCAATGGCGAAGGCCAGCATGGCCAGGCCGGCGCCGATGATCGTGCCGGTGGCCAGGAAGGTCAGGCCGTTGGCGGTGAACAGCAGGATGCCGACCCATTCGGCCAGCGGCGGCGCCCCAACCCCGCCGAAGAACAGTGCGAAGAGCAACGTGGCGATGCGCATCCAGATCAGCATGAACGCCGCCAGCACCACGCCGGCGAGCGCGAGCTGCAGCGCGGAGCGGACGCCGACGAAGACGACCTCGGGTCCGCGCAGGCTCTCGCCGGTTTCCAGGCGCCGGCTCTTCTCGTAGAGACCGACCGCAAGCAATGGCGCGACCAGGAAGAAGCCGGCGGCGACCGGCATGAACAGCACCAGCCGATCCTGGGCCAGCAGCATGAACGCGATCAGCGCGCCGACAACGGCGACGAACACGCCGTAGCCGAGGGACAGCAGCGGGCGCTTCCACAGGTCCGCCCACCCCGCCGACAACCAGCGCCACGGCTCGTCGACGGCGATGCGCGCCACCCGGACGGGCAGCGTGAAGCCCTGGAGGACTACCATTCGCCTGTATTCTGCATCGACGCCCATGGCTCCTTGGCCGGCAGCGGGTCGCCTTCCTGCAGCAGTTCGATGGAGATGTTGTCGGGCGAGCGGACGAAGGCCATGCGGCCGTCGCGCGGCGGCCGGTTGATGGTGACGCCGGCGTCCTGCAGCTTCTGGCAGGTCGCGTAGATATCGTCGACCTTGTAAGCGAGGTGGCCGAAGTTGCGGCCGCCATTGTAGTCCTCGGGATCCCAGTTGTAGGTCAACTCGACCAGCGGCGCCTGGGTCTCTTTCGACTGCTCGGCATCGGACGGTGCCGCCAGGAACACCAGGGTGAAGCGGCCCTGCTCGCTCTCGCGGCGGCGCACCTCCACCAGTCCCAGCTGGTTGCAATAGAAATCCAGCGACTTGTCGAGGTCCGTGACCCGGACCATGGTGTGCAGATAGCGCATCGAACCGCTCCCCTCGCTCTACTTTCGATAAAGAAAAGACCCTTCGGCCGGCCGTGGCAAGCCTTGCGGGCGCGGCCTCACGTCGCGGCTTGCGCGGACCGTGCCGACTTCCTACCTAATCCAGCATTGAAGCACGGGCGACAGCCCCACCGGCGTCAATTTTGGACGCCAGCGCCAGACGGGAAGCCGACACGGCGCGGGGCGATCGGCCATTTTGATGACGGCGCTCGGCGCCACCATTGGGGACAAAGTCATGGCTTTGACGGATTACCGCGGCGTGCCGCTTTCTTCCAACAATCAGGCATCGGTGGACGGCTTCGAACACGCGCTGGCGCTGTTCCAGGGCTATAAGGCCGATCCGGTCGCGGCGATCGACGAGGTGCTGGAGCGCGATCCGGGTTTCGTGATGGGCCACCTGCTCCGCGCCGGCATGATGCTGACGTCGTCGGAGAAGGCGGCAGTGCCGGAGATCCGGCGCAGTTTCGAGGCGGCGGAAGCCCAGGCGCACAACGCCACCCCGCGCGAGCGCGGCCACATGGCGGCCATCGAGGCCTGGCTGGACGGCCAGTTTCATCGCGCCATCGAACTCTATGGCAAGGTCCTGCTCGACGAGCCGCGCGACGCCGTGGCGCTGCAGGTGGCGCATCTGAGCGACTTCCTGACCGGGCAATCGTGGCTGCTGCGCGATCATGTGGCCCGCGCCCTGCCCTTCTGGTCGGAAGGCATGCCGGGCTACGGTTTTCTGCACGGCATGCTGGCCTTCGGCTTGGAAGAGATGGGTGACTACGCCGCCGCCGAGGCCGCCGGCGAGAAGGCGCTGACGTTGAACCCGGCCGACGCGTGGGCGGCGCACGCCCTCGCGCACGTGATGGAGATGCAGGGTCGGCTCGACGAGGGCATCGCCTTTCTTGGCCGCAGCAGTCGGGACTGGGCCGACGACAACTTCTTCGCCTACCACAACTTCTGGCACAAATCGCTGTACCACCTGGACCGCGGCGAGACCGACGCGGTGCTGGACCTCTATGACACGCGCATTCATCCGGGGCCGAGCGAGGTGGCCATGGAACTGGTCGACGCGGCGGCGCTGCTCTGGCGCATGCGTTTGCGTGGCCACGATGTCGGCGAGCGCTGGAACGACGTCGCCGACAGCTTCGCCGGCATGATCGAGGACCGCTACTACGCCTTCAACGACCTGCACGCGACCATGGCCTTCATCGCGACCGAGCGCTGGGCCGAGGCCGGCGCGGTGCAGGCCAACGTCGCCGCCACCGCCCAGGGCAGCGACTCGTCGGCGATGATGGCGCGCGAGGTCGGCCTGCCGACGGTGACGGCGTTCAACGCCTTCGGGCGCGGCGACTACGCCACCGCCGTCAACGAACTGCTGCCGGTTCGTCCTTATGCCAACAGGTTCGGCGGCAGCCACGCGCAGCGCGACGTGCTGAGCCTGACGCTGATCGAGGCGGCCCTGCGCGACGGTCAGACCAGCCTCGCCCGAGGGCTGGCGGCGGAGCGCACCACGCTGAAACCGGACAGCCCGTTCAACTGGCTGCTCACCGCCCGCGCGGCGGAACAGGCCGGCGATACCGACGCGGCGGAAGCGGCGCGGGCGCGCGCGGCGTAGCTACTGTAGACGTGGTGGGTCGACGCCGCTGACCGTGACACGGCCGGCGGCGTCGATCATCACTTCGGCGGCGGCGATGTCCGCGAACTCGGCAAGTCGATGACGCGGGCTCATCAGGTGCAGTTGCTGGTTGGCCGAACCGATCAGCGCGCTGCCCTGGTGACGGGCCGGCACGTAGCGACCGGCGACCAGCACGTCGAGCGTGGCCAGGATGGCCGAGCCGTGCGCCATCGCCTCGATTTCGGCCAGGGTGTAGCCGGAGAAGACCAGGGTCGACAGGCCACGTGCCCGCGCGCCAGCCAGGAGGTCACGTACGCCTAACGCTTGCTGCAGCGGTTCGCCGCCGCTCACGGTGAGGCCATCGACATCGTCCAGGCCGTCGAGCCAGTGCAGCAACTCGGCGACCTCGACCGCCTCACCGCCACTCGCGTGGGTTTCCGGGTTGAAGCAGCCTTTGCAGGCCAGCGTGCAACCCTGCACCCAGACCACCGCGCGCAGGCCAGGTCCGTTGGCGCGGCTGCCGGCGAGCCGTGCGTACAGTCGGAGCGCGGTCAACGGCGGCGGGTCTCCACCGTTTCGTCGACATCGACCGCCTGATGGTAGGCGTCGGTGTGGCGGCGCTCGGCGACGACGCCGCCCAGCATCCGCTCCAGTTCGGCGGTCAGCGCCTCGCAACCTGGGCCACGCACGCCGCGCACCTCGATGTGGACATTGCCGTCGCGGTCGACGGTGACGTCGATCTCCTGGATGTCGCTCATCGGCGGCCCTTCTTGTCGGCTGAATAGGGATCGAGCGGGATCACCGGCGGCTCTTCCGGTATGGGCGGTGGGCGTTTCGCCGCCGGTGCTGGCGACTCTGGCTTCAATGGCGGCACGGTGGCGACCTTGGTTGCCGGCTTGGGCGCCGGCTTGTCAAAGTCGCCGAGCAAGCCGTCGACGGGTTTCGGCTTCGCCCCCGGTCCCTTGGGCAGCGGCGCGTCATCGTCCAGCAAGCCGGCGTCGTTAAGCATGTTGACCTGGCTCGACGACAGCCCGGCGCCCTTCAGCGTCGCGGCCTTCTTCGCCGCGGACGAGACCTCGGGCTTCACCTTCTTGGTCTCCTCCTCCCCGACGAGGATATGCAGCAGCCGGCGCTCCAACGCATGGTCGTCCTGCTCGGCGGCGAGGATGGCGAGCGCCTTGTCGTACTCTTTGCTGCCGACCGGGAAGACCACGAGGAAGGGCGCGACGACCTTCTGCGCCACGGCATCGGCGGCCACGCGGCTGGCGGCGGCCGCGATCAGCAGGACCAGCGCCAGTGTCAGAACCCAGACAATCGCGGCGAGCCAGATCGGCGCGTCGAGCCGGACGACGCCGGTCGCGGCCAGCCCCGTGGCCAGCAGGAAGCCGAGCGCGGCGCTGAAGCAGCCCATCGGCGCGCGCGCCTTGTCGAACGCCTCGCGGCGCTGCTGGAGCATGCCCTCCAGCATGACGGCGATCTGCGGTTGCGACAGCGCCACCGCCGCCCCCTAGGCCATGCGGCGCACGGTCATATGGATGCGCCGGTCCTGGTCCATGCTCTCCTCGACGAGGTCGAAATCCTGGTCGCGCAGCACGTCGCGCGCCACCCGATAGGCGTAGCGCTGCGTCAGGCGGCCGAGCCACTCGCGACCGTAGGTGTCGCGATCGTAGTCGGAGATGATCGCCTCGAAGTTGCCGTCGGCGGTGCGCCGGAAACCGATATCGTTCGACAGTTCGCCGATGAAGGCGCGGCGGACGATGACCTCGGCCCGGTCCTCGCGGACATCGCCCTCGTAGCCGTAGAGATGTTCCGCCACGTCGTGGTGCTCGACATGGTCGAACCCCATGTCGGCCAGCGCCGCGATCAGGTGCTCGACCGAGACGATGCGGGTATCGAGCCGGGTGTAGTGCGACATCTAGCGAGGCCCGAGTTGCAGCGGCACGGCGGCGCCGGCCTCGTCGTCGGCTCGGTCGGCCTCCGACGCGGACTGCGCCCGGCCTTCCACCACCCAGGTGCGCAGGAACTGGATGCGCTCGCGCTGGCTGCGGCTCATCGGCACCAGCCGTTCCAGGCAGGCGGCGATGTCGTCGCTGGTGAACTCGCGGCCGGGCTGGTCGGGATCGCCGAAGGCGCGGTACATGGCGTCGATCACCGCCTGCTCGATCTCGGCGCCGACGTAGCCTTCGGCCGCCTCCGCCAGCAGATCGATCTGGAAGTTGGCCGGATCGCGGCCGCGTTTGCGGATGTGGACCTCGAAGATCGCCTTGCGTTCGGTTCGGTTCGGCAGGTCGAGGAAGAAGATCTCGTCGAAGCGGCCGCGGCGCAGCAGTTCGGGCGGCAGGCGCTCGATGTCGTTGGCGGTGGCGACGACGAAGACCGGCTGCTTCTTGTCCTGCATCCATGTCAGGAACTTGCCGAGCACGCGCTGGCCGGTGCCGCCGTCGCCCTCGCCGACCGACAGCGCCTTTTCCAGCTCGTCGATCCACAGCACGCACGGCGCCACGGCTTCGGCGAGGCGCAGCGCCTGGCGCGTGTTGTGTTCCGACTCACCGACGAGGCCGCCGAACAAGGCGCCAACGTCGAGGCGGATCAGCGGCAAGTGCCACAGCGCGGAGATCATCTTGGCGGACAGCGACTTGCCGGTACCGGGAATGCCGATCAGCGCAATGCCTTTCGGCGCGGGTAGGCCATACGTCTTGGCGTCGTCGCGGAAGGCGACCTCGCGCGCCTTCAGCCAGGTCTTCAGAACTTCCAGGCCGCCGACGTCAGCGATGGTTTCGGTGGCGGTGAAGAACTCCAGGGCGCCGGAACCGCGGATTAGCTCGCGCTTCTCCTGCGCGATCAGGTCGATGTCGCCCTCGTGCAGCACGCCGTCGGTGACGATGGCCTTGGCGAAGACGCGCTGCGCCTGCGACGCGGTGAGGCCGAGCGCCATGGTCAGCACGCGGTCGCGCGCCGCCTCGTCGAGCTCGATGCGGGCGCCGGGACTCTTCGCCAGGTGATCGAGAATGCCGCCCAGTTCCTCGAAGCTCGGCGGCGGCACGTCGATGATGACGGCGTCGTCCTTCAGCTCGTCGGGCAGCTCCGGCGTCGGCGCGGTGACGACGATGGTCTTGCGGGTGAACTTCAGCGCCTGGGCGACGTTGCGCAACTTGCGCACCACCCGCGGCTGGTTCTTCCAGCACTGGTGGAAGTCGCGCAGCACGAAGACGGTCTCGTTGCCGTCCTTCTCGATCGCCTCCAGCGCCGCCAGCGGATCCTTGGCGGCCGCCGGGTCGGGTTGCGATCCGGCCAGCTTGCGGAAGTAGTCTGCGTGGTCCCAGACCAGCAACTCGCGCTCGGTACGGCGGCACAGCGCGCGCAGGTCGGCGACGACCCGGTCTTCCTCATGGGTGACGACGTGCAGCAGCGTGAACCGCGCACGCAGGAAGATGTCGATCTGCTGTTGCAGGTCCAGCTTCGCGTCCATCGGCGGTCGGAGCCCCCTGCCCCGCGCGCGGGCCCCAGAATGCCCGGCAAGTCGAGCCAGCAGTCTCGGACGAGATGGTTAACGCCGCGTGTAGCCCAATCGGGTCACGCGCGCGACCAGCTATCCAGCAGCGCGCGCAGGCAGGCGACGAAGCCCAGCGGCTGGTCCAGGAAGACGTGGTGCTGCGCCTCAGGGACCTCCACGACCGGCGCGGCCGGGCCCATCAGGCGCGACATGTAGGCGGCAGTGCGACGCGAGACCAGCTTGCTCTTCTCGCCGAAGATCAGGGCGGAGCGGCAGGTCAGTTCCTGCAGGTGCTCGTGGAACGGCTCGCCGAAGCGGCGCGCGCCCATGGCGTTGGGGTCGAACTTCCATTCGTAGCCGCCATCACGCTCGCGGATCGAATGGCGGGCGATGTACTCCACGATGTAGGGATTCTCGCAGGTCTGCGCCGGCATCAAGCGGAAGCGCGCGAGTGCGGAATCGAAGTCGGGGTACAGCCGCTTGCCCTTGGCGCCGGGCGGGCCGCCGTCGGGCGGGTCCCAGGGCTCGTCCGGGTCGCGCACCGGCGAGTCGACGATCACCGCGCCGGCGATCTCGTGGCCGAAGCGGGCGCCGAACTTCATCAGCATGAAGCCGCCGAAGCTGTGCCCGACGACGAAGGTG
>CAZVLI010000187.1:0-7323 GCA_964627965.1 uncultured Rhodospirillales bacterium | reverse complement strand
ATCGTGCCGAGGAAGCAATCGCGGAGGGCGAGGCGGCGGTGGAACGCAGCCTGCCGTTCCTGCGCGAGGCAATGGCGGTGCTGGCGTCGTGACCGGTCTGCCGTGATCGAGGTTCAAGCGTTACGCAAGCGCTTCGGCGGCGTGCAAGCCCTGGCGGGCGTCGACTTCCGCGCCGAGGACGGCCAGGTCACGGGCCTGATCGGCCCCAACGGCGCCGGCAAGACCACTACGTTGCGCGTGCTCTATACGGTGCTGCGCCCGGACAGCGGCAGCGCCCGTATCGACGGGCTCGACGCCGTCAACGACCGCCCCGAGGTGCAGCGCCGCATCGGCGTCCTGCCCGACCAGCGCGGCTTGTACCCGCGCCTGACCGCACGCGAGCACGTCCGCTACTACGGCCGGCTGCACGGGCTCGGCGGGCGCGACCTGGAACGGCGCATCGACGAACTGTTCGAACGGCTGGAGATGCGCGAGCTTGGCAACCGGCGCGTGCGCGGCTTCTCCAAGGGCGAGACGCTGAAGGTCGCCTTGGCCCGGGCGCTGGTGCATGAACCGCACAACGTGATGCTGGACGAGCCGACCAACGGGCTCGACATCTCCGCCAGCCGGGCGGTGCGCGAGCTGATCGGCGACATGCGCAAGGGGGGCCGCGGCATCCTGTTCGCCAGCCACATCATGACCGAGGTCGCCGCGCTCTGCGATCGCATGGTGGTGATCGCGCACGGCCGCGTGGTGGCACAGGGCAGCGCCGACGAGTTGCGCGCGCAAACTGGTCGCGACGACCTCGAAGATATCTTCCTTGCCGCCGTGGCAAGCGCCGCATGAACCCGCTGTACGGCATCTGGGCCGTCTTCGCCAAGGAGACGGTGGACAACTTCCGCGATCGGCGCAGCCTGTTCATGGCGCTGATCTACCCGTTCATCGGCGCGCTGCTGCTCGGACTGCTGCTGAACTTCGTCGGCGGCATGCTGCGCGGCCAGGGCGAGAGCCGCCTGGTCATCTCGGTGCAGGGTGCCGAGCACGCGCCGGACCTGATCGCCTACCTGGAAAGCGTCGGCACGGGCGTCGTCCCGGCACCGGCCAATGCCGCAGCGGCGGTACGCGCCGGGCGCGTCGATGCCGTGCTGCGCATCCCGGCGGACTATGCCGAGGCAATGGCGGCGCTGCGGCCGGCCGAACTGCAAATGGTGATCAACGCGACACGCCTGTCGACCGTGGTGACGGTGGCGCGCGTGGCACAGCAGGTGCGCGATTTCGGCCTGCAGGTCGGCGAGGCGCGGCTGGCCGAACGCGGCCTGCCGGCGACCCTGGTCAGCGCGCTGAAGATCGACAACGTGAATGTCGGGCGCAGTCGCAGCCTGGCCGGCTTCTTCCTCAACATGCTGCCGCCCTTCATCATCTTCACGATCTTCGTCGGTGGCGTGTACCTGGCGATCGACTCCACCGCCGGCGAGCGCGAACGCGGCAGCCTGGAACCGCTGCTGGCGAACCCGGTGCCGCGCTGGCAGATCATGCTGGGCAAGGCCGGCGCGACGATGGCCTTCACCACCATCGCGGTGCTGCTGCAGCTCGCCGCCTTCAAGTTCATGTTCGAGTACGTCAGCCGCGGCGACTACGGCATCCGCATCAACCCGGGCTACGACGCCTTCGTCGCGGTGTTTCTGATCACCGTGCCGTTGATGGCCTTCGCGACCTCGATCCAGATGATCATCACCACGGTCTCGCGCAGCTACAAGGAGACCCAGACTTATCTCGGCCTGCTGCCGCTGATCCCGTCGCTGCCCGGCATGATCCTGGTCTTCGTCCCGGTCAGCGCCAAGCTGTGGATGTTGATGATCCCGACCTTCGGCCAGATCCTGGTGATCGGCAAGCTGATGCGCCAGGAACCGGTGGCATGGAGCGAGGCGCTTGTCGCGTCGGCCAGCACCGGACTGCTGGCCGCCCTGCTCCTTGTCGTCGCGGCGCGGCTCTACAACCGGGATCAGGTCCTGTTTGGCGGGTGACTTTTTCGTGACCGACGTTAATTGCCCTGCGGAACCGGAGCAGGTGCAATCGCCAAAACACTGAAACCTTTAACGAAACAGTCTATACTGCGCCGAGCGGGGCCGGCTTCGGGCCGGTCGGGAGATGAGGAGATACGCCGTGTCCGATACGGCGCAACGGCTTGACGGCGTCAAGCTGCTCGAATGCCTGACGCCTGATGAACGCCGCGACCTGGAGCGGCGCTGCCGCTGGCGCCGCTACAACGCGGACGAGCAGATCCTCGACAAGGACAGCGACGACCGCGACGTCTACTTCGTCATCGACGGCTCCGTGCAGATCGTAAACTTCTCCATGTCCGGCCGCGAGATCGCGCTCGCCAAGGTGGGCGCCGGCGGCTTCTTCGGCGAACTGTCGGCGATAGATGGGGCGCCGCGATCCGCCAGCGTGGTCGCGGTCGGCCCGAGCCTGCTGGCATCGCTAGCGCCGCGACTGTTCCTCAACCTGGTCACCGACCATGCCGACATCGCCGCGCACGTGCTGCAGCGCCTGGCCGGCATCGTGCGCAGCTGCGACGAGCGCATCATGGACCTGTCCACGCTCGGCGCCGTGCAGCGGGTCTACGTCGAATTGCTGCGCCTCGCCGACGAGAACCCGGACACGTCGTCCAACGCCGGCGTCATCAAGAAGATGCCGACGCACAAGACCATCGCCAGCCGCGCCAGCACCACGCGCGAGACCGTGGCCCGCTCGATGAGCCAGCTGGTCAGCGGCGGCATCATCGAACGCCGCGGCACCGCCATCCACATTGTCGAACGCGAGAAGCTGGAGAAGATGGCCGGCGCGCTCGCGGTCGAGTGGGACGGCACCCTGTCGCGCTAGCACTGCGCGTCAGGGCGCCGGCGCCCCTACCATCTCGTGCAGCCGCTGCACCGTGCCGGCATCGAGACCGATATTGTCCGCCAGATCGGCAAGAAAGACCTGCTCGGCCGACGTGTCGACGGCAATCGCCATCAGCGCGGCGGCATAGACCTGCGCCCCGACCTCGCGGCTCGGGATCGCCGCCGCCAAACCGCGCGGGTCGGCCGGCTGGCTCATCTGCGTCATCACAAACTGCTGCTCCTCGGCTGTGATGCCGCCTTCCTGAAGCTTCCCGGTGATGCGCTGGATCTCGGCTTCCCCGATCTGGCCGTCAGCCTTCGCCGCCTCGATCATGCCACGCAGACAAAGTTCGGCCGTCTGCGGCGACGTCATCTGTTGCACCTCGGCCTCCGACACCGCCGCCGCCGGCATCGCCCCGCCGGCCTGAGAGGCCTGCCAGTTCTTCAGGGCCGAGATGGCGAGCGTCCCCAGCAGCGCCATCGCACCGCCGCCGAGCGCTCCCTTGGCTGCACCGGAACCGCCGCCTAGCAGCGCACCGGCCAGCGCCCCGATGCCGCCGGCCTGGCCACGGCTCAGGCCACCGACGCCACTGTCGGCCGACAGTGCGCCCCCGAGACCGCCAAGGAGATCACCGAGACCACCGCCACCGGATCGGCCACCGCCGCCGCCGAGCACGCTGCCCAGCACGTCACCGAGCCCGCCGAGACCACTCGGTCCCATCGCATGCTGCGCGCGGCCGCTGCTGCCTGGCCGCAGTCCTTGCTGCATCATCTGTCCAACGATCGACCCGAGATCCATGGTCCAACCTCCCGCTTCCGCTGCCTTAGCAAGAAACTATGTCAGGCGAGCGCACAGGCACCCCCTTATCGCGATGCCACTCGCGACGGAATACAGGCCGACGAGCGTCGATCAGCTCGACGTCACCGAAATGCTGTTGTTGAGGGAGTTCCAGTAGCCGGCCAGATCTTCGCCGAACAGAAAGATCGCCGCCACCAGGACGATGCCGATACCGGCAACCAGAAGGACATATTCCAAGGCGACCGCGCCATCTTCCTGGCGTCCGAACACGCGGAGCAGGTCTTGGCGCATGGCAACCTTTCCTCGGTACGCAGACGCGACCGGGGACAGGGCCGCTTGTGACAGAATCCTAACAAATATTTCCATCTGTCGATAGAGCGCCCACCGCGCGGTGCACCCGCTGCAGGTAGCTGTTACGCCGGCCGCCCATCGCCGCCACGGCATCCAGCGTGTTGGCCAGGTAATCGCGCGAGGTCCCGTTGCGCCCGGCGCCTTGTCCGATCAGCTTCACCGTTTCGTCGAACGGCAGCCGACCGACGGCGCGTGGATGCTCGGGGTCGAAGGCGAAGGTCGTGGCGACGACCTCGCCGCCCGGCACGCTGACCGGAACCTCGATCCAGCGATAGGCCTGCTCGCGCACCCGGAGGTATCCCTCGACCGTCGACCAGTCCGCGGCGCGGACCCGCAACGCGGCACCCAAACAGGCACCGCCGGGATGCAAGGCCGCGCACAGACCTGGCCGCTCCGGACTGCCCCAGGCAATGGTGCTGAGCAGCGAGAAGTCCCGCCGCCAACCGCGTACCAGGCCCGGTAGCCGCTCCGCCGGCTCGAAGCCCGGCAGCCACATCAGCGAGCCGTAGCCGAAGACCCAGCGATCCCCATCGTGGGCCACCGCTCAGCCCTTCGCCTTGGCGGCAGCGCGTTCCGCCTTGAAGGCGGCGACCATGCGCACCGGCTCGCCGGACCGACACACTTCCGCGAACTGCTGGATGCCGGCCGCGACCGCGCGCTCCAACGGCTCGGACTCCCAGCGCCGCAGCAGCGCCTTCTGCGCCCGAAGCGCCTCCGGACCGGCGGCATCGAGATCGGCCAGCCAGGCTTCCGCCGCATCGTTCAGCGCGTCGGCCCGCACCACCTTCTGCACCAGACCGATGCGCTGCGCCTCCTCGGCATCGATCTGGTTGGCCGTGAGCACGATCTCGGCCGCCTTGCCCCAGCCGACCAGGCGCGGCAGCAGCGCCGCCTCGATCACCGATGGCAGGCCGACGCGGACCTCCGGCATGCCGAAGCGTGCCGCGTCGGACGCGACCCGAAGATCGCAGGCCGCCGCCACCTCCAGCCCGCCGCCGAGGCAGAAGCCGTTGATCGCCGCGATGGTCGGCGCCGGACAGCGTCGGATCGCCGTGATCAGGCGATGCAGGTCACTGATGAAGCGCCGGCCGCTGGTCTCGTCCAGTTCGCCCAGTTCGTCGATGTCGGCGCCACCGATGAAGCCGCGCCCCGTACCCGTCAGCACCACGGCACGCACCCCACGGTCGTCGGCCAGTCCTTCGAACGCCGCGGTCAATCGCTCGGTCTGCGCCGTGTCGAGCGCGTTCAGGCGACGCTCGCGGCGCATGGTGATCCAAACCGCCACATCGCCCGACGGCAAGTCACGCCGCTCGACCGTGAGCAACTCCGACATCCTCTGTCCTCCCTGACCGCAATGCTGTCGCGCACTTGGTGTAGGATGGCCAGCGAGATGCGTGCAAGCCGGCGCATGACGACCGTCACTGCGCAAGCGGCACTCAGGGTGTCAAATGACCGGCCCTCACGCGACGACCCGCGATGGAGACGAGACATGAGCCGATGGATCACGGCAGTGGCGCTGGCCCTGAGCCTGGCCGCCGGCAGCGCGGCTGCACAGCAGAACACGCGGCTGCCCGATCGTACCTTGCCGGGCAGCGGCAGCAGCAGCCCGACCGACAAGAGCGATCAGCTCCGTAACCGCGAACTGCCCCGCCTGCAGGACCCGGACGACTATTCCGACGTGCCGCTGTCGCAACGGGACGGCTACGAGGCCTTCTGCAAGACACGAGGCGGCTGCCCGGGCGGCTGGGCTCAGCACCAGGGCGAATACACCGCCCACCAGCAGCGCGGATTGATCGAACAGCGTCGGAAGATGGAGCGCGACGTGCTGCGCAACCAGCGGATCGGCGTGCCGCGCACGAACTGACGCGACCGAACCATTCGCGCTATTGCCGCGCCGGCCGCTCCTCGCTCGGCGTCGGCTTCGCGGCTTGCAGCACCAGCAGGCGCCGCGCCCGGTCGATCACCTCGGGCAGTTCCAGCCCCTCGGTGTCGAGCTCGACGTCGGGATGCACCCCGTCGCCCTCCAGGTTGTTGCCGTTGGGGCGGTAGTAGAGCGCGGTGGTCAATCGCAGCGCGCCGGAATTGCGCAGCGGCATGATCGTCTGCACCGAACCCTTGCCGTATGAGGTGACGCCGGCGACCACGCCGCGGCGCTGGTCCTGCAGCGCCGCCGCGACGATCTCGGAGGCCGACGCCGAGCCTTCGTTGATCAGCACCAGCACCGGCCGGCCGTCCATGTCGTCGCCGCTGGTCGCACGGTACCGCCATGAGTCGGCCGGGCCCCGTCCCTTCAGCGAGACGATCTCACCCTGATCGAGAAACACGTCGCTGACCGAGACCGCCTGCTTCAGCAGTCCGCCGGGATTGTTGCGCAGGTCGACGATGAGGCCACGGAAAGCGGCCCCGAGTTCGTCCTGAATGTCGGAGATCGCGGCGCGCACATCGTCGTCGACATTCTCGTTGAACGTGGTGATGCGGATGTAACCGATGTCGTCGCGCACCTGCCATCGCACTGCCTGGATGCGGACCACGTCGCGCACGATGGTGACGTCGAACGGCGCCTGACCATCGCGTTCGACGGTCAGCGTGATCGACGTGCCGACCAGACCGCGCATGCGCGACACCGCCTGCGGCAGCGTGAGGCCGGCGACCGACTCGCCGTCCAGGTGGCTGATCAGGTCGCCCGCCTGTAGACCGGCCCGTGCCGCCGGCGTGTGGTCGATCGGCGAGATCACCTTGACCTTGTCGTTCTCCATCGTGACCTCGATGCCGAGGCCGGCGAACTCGCCACGCACCTGCACCTGCATGTCACGGTACTGCTTCGGATCGAGATAGCCGGAGTGCCGGTCCAGGCTGTCGATCATGCTGTCGATGGCGGCCCGGGTGAGGATCGCGCTGTCCAGCCGCTCCGCGTCGGCACGGGCGGCACGGTAGAGACCGACGGCGACAGCATCGACCAGCTGGCGCGGCTCGACCACGTTCACGAAGTCGCTGCGCACCCGGTCGTAGACTTCCACGATCAGCCGTTCGTCGAGCTCGGCCGCTGCCCGAACCGCCGCCGCCGAGCCGGTCTGACCGAGCCCCGCGCGGATCCTGTCCAGTGCCTTCTCGACCGAAAGGTCAGGGCCCGGCGCCGGCGTCAGCGACTCCGCCGGCAGGAAGCCGACCTGGCCGGTCGCCAACTGCACCCGCAGCCGGACACCGTTCAGGACCGCGCCCGTCACCTGCACGCGCGCGCCGGCCCGCAGTTGCTGGACCACGGCGTCGTTGTCGCCGGGCCCGGCGCGCAGCGCCAGATCGTCCAGCAACAGC
>CAZVLI010000186.1:0-7325 GCA_964627965.1 uncultured Rhodospirillales bacterium | reverse complement strand
ACCTACCTGTTCATCGCCCACGACCTGTCGGTGGTGCGTCACATCTGCCAGCGCGTGGCGGTGATGTACCTGGGCCACATCGTTGAGCTGGCGCCGTCGGACGAGCTGTTCGACAACCCGCTGCATCCCTATACGCGGGCGCTGCTTGAAGCGGTGCCGGTGCCGGATCCGGAGGTCGAGGAGGCGCGTGAGCACCGCATCATCGAAGGCGAGGTGCCGAGCCCGATGAACCCGCCACCGGGCTGTGTGTTTCATCCGAGGTGTCCGTTGGCGGTCGACGGCTGCCGGCAGAAGGCGCCAGAATTGCGCGAGTTGCGGCCCGGTCACTGGGTCGCGTGTACGGAAGTCTCGTAAGCGGCGCCTCGGCGCGCGTACGATGAGCGACGGCTGTTCCCTGGGGAGGGGGTTCCAGCCCGATAAACGGCCCGCCGGCGAAACCGCGGGCGAAGCGATAAAGGAGGAGACGACTATGACGGTACGACTCAGGCATTGGGCTCTGGCGGCGGGCGTCGGCCTGTCGCTCGCGCTCAGCGGCGGGACGGTGAACGCCGCCTCGCACGCGACGCCGAAAAAAGGCGGCACCCTGAAATATGTGATCCCGGCCGAGCCGCCGAGCTTCGACGGTCACCGCGAGACCACCTTCGCGCTGATCCACCCGATCGCGCCGTTCTACAGCACGCTGATCCGGGTCAACCCGGAGAACCCGTCCTCGCCGACCGATTTCGTGTGCGACCTGTGCACCGAAATGCCGGCGGCCGCGGACGACGGCAAGCGCTACGTCTTCAACATCCGCAAGGGTGTGAAGTTCCACGACGGCAAGCCGTTGACGGCGCACGACGTTAAGGCGACGTTCGACCGCATCGTCTTCCCGCCGGAGGGCGTGGCAAGCGCGCGCAAGGCGTTCTTCGTGATGGTCGACAAGATCACCGCGACGGACGACCACACCATCCAGTTCGACCTGAAGTATCCGTCCGGCGCGTTCCTGCCGTCGCTCGCCAACCCGTACAACTTCGTCTACTCGAAGGCCCGGCTCGACGTCGACCAGCACTGGTACGAGAAGAACGTCGAGGGATCCGGTCCGTTCAAGTTCGTCGAGCTGCAGCCCGGCGCCGTGATCAAGGGCGAGCGCAACCCGGACTACTACCACGAGGGCAAGCCGTACCTGGATGGCTTCGAGGGCATCTTCGCCAAGAAGCAGAGCCTGCGCGTGCAGGCGGTGCGTGGCGGCCAGGCGCAGATCGAGTTCCGCGGCTTCCCGCCGAAGAGCCGTGACGACCTGGTGGCGGCCCTGGGCGACCAGATCACCGTCCAGGAGAGCAACTGGAACTGCGTGCTGCTGGTCACTCCGAACCACAAGTCCGACAAGATGAAGGACCCGCGGGTCCGCAAGGCGCTGACGCTGGCGATCGATCGCTGGGGCGGCTCCAAGTATCTGTCGGAGATCGCCATCGTGAAGGCGGTCGGCGGCATCGTCTTCCCGGGCCACCCGCTGGCGGCCTCCAAGGAAGAGCTGGAGAAGATCCCGGGCTACTGGCCGGATCTCGACAAGTCGCGTGCCGAGGCCAAGAAGCTGCTGGCCGACGCCGGGTTCGGCAACGGCCTGACGCTGAAGATGAACAACCGTGCGGTCGACCAGCCGTACAAGATCGTCGGCGTGTGGCTGATCGACCAGTGGAAGCAGGTCGGCATCACGGCGGAGCAGCAGGTGCTGCCGACGGGGCCGTTCTACGACATGCTGCGCAAGCAGAAGACGTATGACATCTCCATCGACTTCAACTGCCAGGCGGTGGTGAACCCGCTGCTCGACGTGTCGAAGTTCATCTCCGACGACCGGTCCGGCAACAACTACGCCAACTACCAGGACCGCGAAGTCGACAAGCTGTTCGACGCGATGAACCAGACCGCCGATCCGGCCGAGCAGCGCAAGCTGATGCGGCAGATGGAGTCTCGCGTGCTCGGTGAGGAAGCGCACTCGCTGATCACGCTGTGGTGGTACCGGATCATTCCGCACCGGAGCGAGGTGAAGGGCTGGAAGATCAGCCCGAGCCACTATCTGAACCAGGATCTGTCGACCGTCTGGATCGACCAGTAGGTCCGCGTATCGTCAGGTTAAGGGCGGTCCCGGCGCGTTTCGCCGGGGCCGCCGCCTGACGCGGTAGCTGACATGTACACTTATACGATCAAGCGCTTGCTGCTGATGGTGCCGACGCTGCTCGGTGCCGCGGTATTGGTTTTTCTGTTGCTGCGCGCGGTGCCGGGCGATGTGTGCGAACTGCGCCTCGCCGGCACCGGCGGTTATTTCGACAAGGAAGCCCTGGCGATCTGCCAGGAGGAACTGGGCCTGAACGATCCGATGTTCGTCCAGTTCATCGACTACATGCTGGGTCTGCTGGTGCTCGACTTCGGCGAGTCGATGTGGACCGGCCAGCCGATCTGGCACGAGATCGGCCTGCGTTTCGAGCTGTCGATGCAGCTCGCGATCATGACCACGATCATCTCGATCCTGATCGCGGTGCCGCTGGGCACCATCGCGGCGGTGAAGCAGAACACTTGGATCGACTATTTCGTACGGTCGATCTCGATCGCCGGTATCGCGATGCCATCCTTCTGGCTCGGTATCCTGCTGATCCTCGCCATCCTGGTCATCTCGCAGAACCACTTCGGCGCGCCCTGGATGCCGCCGATCCAGTACAAGTCGCTGTGGGAAGACCCGTTGCACAACCTGTCGCAATTGATCTGGCCCGCGCTGGCGACCGGGTACCGGTATTCCGCCGTCGCCACCCGCATGACACGGTCCACGTTGCTGGAGGTGCTGCGCGAGGACTACGTGCGCACGGCGCGCGCCAAGGGCCTGCTGGAAAAGGTGATCATCAATCGGCACGCGTTGCGTAACGCGATGCTGCCGGTCGTCACGGTGATCGGTATCGAGTTCGCCTTCCTGATGGGCGGCCTGGTGGTGACCGAGCAGGTGTTCAACCTGAACGGCCTGGGCAAGCTGTTCGTCGAGGCGGTGCTGAACAACGACTACACGCTGACCCAGGCGCTGGTGCTCCTGGTGGTGATGATCTTCGTCCTGACCAACTTCCTGGTCGACCTGCTGTATGCGTGGCTCGATCCGCGCATCCGCTACGCGTGAGGGTGAGATGAGCGCGAGCGATCCGAGCATCGAACTGGACGACCTGGCCCCGTCGCGGCCGTGGTACACCACCGTCGGCTATCACGCACGCCGCCACCCGCTGGGCGCGGCCGGCGCGGCGGTGGTGGTGCTGATGATCTTCATGGCGCTGTTCGCCGACCTGATCGCGCCCTACGACCCGACCGCCACGTCATTCGCCAACATGCACGAGGCGCCGGGTGCGGCCTTCCTGCTCGGCACCGACCAGTTCGGCCGCGACCTGCTGAGCCGGATCATCTACGGCGCCCGCACGGCGCTGTTCGTCGGCTTCGTCGCCGCCTTCGCCGGCGCCACTATCGGCCTGGTGCTCGGCGTGAGCTCGGCCTATTTCGGCGGCATGTTCGACCTGGTGTTCCAGCGTGTGATGGACGTGTTCATGGCGTTCCCGCTGATCATCATGGCGCTGGCTGTCGTTGCCATCCTCGGCCCGGGTACGCAGAACGTGATCATCGCGATCACCTTGCCGTTCATCCCGAACTGCGCCCGCGTGGTGCGGTCGTCGGCGCTGGCGATCCGCGAGATTCCGTATGTCGATGCCGCGCGTGCGCTCGGCTACAGCCACACGCGCATCATCCTGCGCCACATGGCGCCGAACGTGATGGCGCCGTACCTGATCATGCTCACCGCGTTCGTCGGCCAGGCGATCCTGCTGGAAGCCTCGCTGTCCTACCTCGGCCTGGGCGTGCAGGAGCCGACACCGGCCTGGGGCCTGATGCTGCAGGGCGGGGCGGAGGAATACGCGGAGAGCGCGCCGTGGATCGCGATCTTCCCCGGCCTGGCGATCACGCTGGCGGTCTTCGCCTTCAACCTGTTCGGCGACTCGGTGCGCGACACGCTGGATCCGCGGCTCCGCTCCAGGTGATTTGACAGGGCGGCGGCCGCCGCCCGACCATCACCGGAAAGGAGTGCGCGCATGACCACCGGTTTCGTCTGGCACGAGCTCTACATGTGGCATGACACCGGCGGGTACGCGCTGTACCGGCGGCCGGGCCTCGATGTGGAGCCCTACCAGCACGCCGAGAACCCCGACACCAAGCGGCGGTTCCGCAACGTGCTTGAAGTCGCCGGGCTGTGGGACGACCTGGTACAGATCAAGCCGCGCGAGGCGACCGCGGCGGAGATTCTGCGCTTCCACGACGCCGACTATGTCGAGCGTATTCAAACGCTGAGCGCCAAGGCCGGCGGCGAAGCGGGCGACAACACCCCGTTCGGGCGCGGCAGCTACGAGATCGCCGCGCTGGCCGCCGGCGGCGTGGTCGAGGCGGTCGACGCGGTGCTGACGGGCAAGGTCGACACCGCCTACGCGCTGGTGCGGCCGCCGGGACATCATGCCGAGAAGGATCGCGGGCGCGGGTTCTGCATTTTCGGCAACGCCGTCATCGCCGCACTGCACGCGATGTCCGAACGCGGGATCAAGCGGATCGCGACCGTCGACTGGGACACGCATCACGGCAACGGCACGCAGTGGGCGTTCTGGACCGACCCGCGCGTGCTGACCATGTCGCTGCACCAGGACCGCAATTTCCCGACCGACAGCGGCATGGTGGAGGAGAATGGCGAGGGTGCTGGCGCGGGCACCAACATCAACATCCCGCTGCCGCCCGGCTCCGGCGTCGGCGCCTACGTCTCCGCCTTCGAACGGGTGGTGATCCCCGCGCTGGAGGCGTTCAAGCCCGAACTCATCATGGTGCCGTCGGGCTTCGATGCCGGCGGCTACGATCCGCTGGGGCGGCAGATGCTGCACTCCGACGGCTATCGGGAGATGACGACGATGCTGCTCGATGCGGCACGGCGACTGTGCGACGGCCGGCTGGTGCTGTGCCACGAAGGTGGCTACTCGGCGCCGACCTTGCCTTACATGGGCATGGCCGTCATTGAGACCCTGTTGGGCCGGCGCGGCAGCCTGGAGGATCCATTCCTGCCGTCGCTGAGCGCCATGGGACAGCAGGAACTGCAACCGCACCAGGCCCAGACCATCGACCGATCGGCGGCATTGCTGGACCGGATCCCCTGATGCGGCGGCGCGCCGGCGCGGCACCGCTCGCGGCCCCATTCGCTGCGTTGGCGGCCGCGCTGTGGTTATCGCCGGCCGAGGCCCGCACGCCGGTCGAGGTGGCGCTGGTGCTGGCCGTCGATGCGTCCGCTTCGGTCAGCTACCACGAGTTCGACCTGCAGATGCGGGGCATCTCGGCCGCGTTTCGTGATCCCGTCGTGGTCGCCGCGATCGAGGCCCTGGGCGGCAATGGCGTCGCCGTGTCGATGCTGCAGTGGTCGGGGTTGCGGGACATGGCGCTGGCCGCGCCGTGGCACCACATCCGAAATGCGGAGGAGGAGAGCTTCGCCGCGGCGGTCGACGGTGCCGGTCGCTTGCCGGCGGCGTCTGGCACCGCCATCGGGCTCGCCATCAAGGTCGCTCGCGAGGTGTTGGAGCAGTCGCCCTTCGTCGGTGCGCGCCGCGTGATCGACGTCTCGGGTGACGGGCAGGCCAACCTTGGCACCGTGCCGTCACAGGAGCGCGACATCGCGGCGGCCGAAGGGATCACCGTGAACGGCCTGGCGATCCTGAACGAGGAGCCGGACCTGGACGCCTACTACGAGCGCAACGTCATGGGTGGGCCGGCCAGCTTCGTCATTGTCGCCAACACCTATCGCGATTTCGCGCGCGCCATGCGCATCAAGCTGCTGCGCGAGCTCGGTGGCGCGGTGTCGATGCGGTGAGGCGCTGGCTGGCGGCACTGTGGCTGCTGCTCGCGGCGCCGGCGTTCGCGGCTGAACCGGTGGAGCTGGCGCTCGTGCTGGCCAATGACGGTTCTGCCAGCATCGACGCCGACGAGTACGCCCTGCAGATGCAGGGCATGGCGGCGGCGTTCCGCGACGACCGGGTGATCGAGGCGATCGAGCATCTCGGGCCCGGCGGACTGGCCGTGGCGCTGCTGCAATGGGCCGGCGAGGAAGATGCCGAGCTGGCGATGGCGTGGCGGGTGTTGCGCAATGCCGATGACGCCTATCGCATGGCCGACGACCTGGCGGCGCAGCCGCGCATCGTGCGGCCCGGGGCGACGGCGCTGGGCGACGCGCTGGCGGTATCGATCAGCGTTCATCTGACGGCGCCGTTCGAGGCGCGCCGGCGCATCATCGACGTCTGCGGCGACGGCCGCCCGAACGTCGGTCAGACACCCACGCCCTGGCGGGCGGCCGCGTGGCGGCAAGGTATCGCGATCAACGGGCTGGCGATCGAGAACCAGGATGTCGGGCTCGCCGGCTACTACGAACGCGAGATCATCGTCGGTCCCGGCGCCTTCGTCGAACGCGCCGACGACTTCGCCGACTTCGCGCACGCCTTTCGCCGTAAACTGCTACGCGAACTGCGCGGTGCGCCAATAGCGATGAGAGAGGAAACGAAATGGGTCAGGTAGACGGCAAGGTCGCCATCGTTACCGGCGGAGCCAGCGGCATCGGCCGCGCCGCCGCGGAACTGCTGGCGAAGGAGGGGGCCACCGTCGTGGTCGCCGACATCGACATCGAGGGCGGCGAGGCGGTCGCCAAGACGTGCGGCGGCCAGTCGCGTTTCCGCAAGCTGGACGTGGTCGATGAGCCGGCCTGGGAAGCGCTGGTCTCGGAGACCGTCGCCGACCTCGGCGGCCTGCATATCCTTTTCAACAATGCCGGCATCGGCATTGTCGGCCGCATCGTCGACTTCAAGCTGGAGGACTGGCGCCGGCAGAGCGCGATCAATATCGACGGCGTGTTCCTCGGCACCAAGCACGGCGTGCCGGCGATGGCCAAGTCGGGCGGCGGCTCGATCATCATCACCAGCTCCGTTGCGGGCCTGCGTGGCTCGTCCGGTCTGGCCGGCTACTGCGCGACCAAAGGCGCGGTGCGGCTGTTCGCCAAGGCTGCGGCGATGGAGTGCATGCGCGACCACGCCAACGTGCGCGTGAACTCGATCCACCCGGGCATCATCGATACCGCGATCTGGGGCAAGATCGATCCCGGCAGCCGCGCCTACCAGTGGGGCGCCGCGCGCAACGAAGGCGCCAACGCCATCGACCCGGCGGTGCTGGTGGCCGGCGCGCTGCCCGACGGCCGTCTCGGCGTGCCGATCGATCATCCACGCGGCTGCGTTGTACTGCTCGCTCACGATGTCCCC
>CAZVLI010000185.1:0-7338 GCA_964627965.1 uncultured Rhodospirillales bacterium | reverse complement strand
GAAGACCTGCTCAAGGCTTGTTATGATCTAGAGCGCCGCGCGGCCTGCACTGGCCATGCCGGCGATCGGTGTCCGGCATGAGCCGTCCAGTACCGCCAGGAAGGCGCGTTCCGCCGCCGTCGCAATGCTCGTTTCGGCATGGTTCAGCGCCGCAACGGTCTCCGCGGCGGCGCTGCCTTGCGCCACCTCCAGGCAGATCGCGCCCTGTGCCACCGCCGGCAGCATCACTTCCGGCTCCAGCGTCCGGGTGATGCGGTCGACCAGCCCGAGCCGGCGAAGGCCGGCACTTGCCAGCAATGTGGCCTGAACCTCGCCGGCGGCGAGCTTGGACAGGCGGGTCTCGACGTTGCCGCGGAACATCACGACTTCCAGGTCGGGCCGGCGGTGACGCAACTGTGCCTGGCGGCGCAGCGACGACGAACCAACGACGGCGCCATGCGGCAGTTCTGAGGGCATGCCGGCAACCGGCGACAGGAACGCATCGCGCGGATCCTCGCGCGGCAACGTCGCGGCGATGGTGAGCCCGTCCGGCAGTTCCGTCGGCATGTCCTTCATCGAGTGGACCGCGGCGTCGATCCGCCCGTCGAACAGGGCCTGTTCGAGTTCCTTGGTGAACAGGCCCTTGCCACCGACTTCCGACAGCGGCCGGTCGCGGATGCGGTCGCCGGTGGTGCGGATCACCTCGATCACCACGGCGTCCTCGGCCCAGCCGTGGGCCGTCATCAGCCGCTCGCGCGTCTCGTGCGCCTGGGCCAGCGCCAGGGGGCTGCCTCGGGTGCCGAGGCGGAAGGCCGGTTGCTCTGTCATGCGCCGAGGTGCTAAGGCCTGCGGCGTTCCAGCGCAAGCCCCGCCGAAGGAGCAGGCACGTCCGCGACATGCGGGTACTCGGCATCGAAACCAGTTGCGACGAGACAGCCGCCGCCGTGGTCGACGGCGAGCGCCGGATTCTAAGCAACATCGTCCACAGCCAGCTCGACGAGCACGCGCCCTACATGGGCGTGGTGCCGGAGATCGCCGCGCGCGCCCATGTTCAGCTTGTCGACGGCATTGTCGCCCGCGCACTGGCCGAAGCGGGCGTCCGTCTCGATGAACTCGACGGCATCGCCGCGACGGCGGGGCCGGGCCTGATCGGCGGCGTGCTGGTCGGGCTGATGACCGGCAAGGGCTTGGCCGCCGCGACCGGCAAGCCGCTGATCGCGGTGAATCACCTGGAGGGCCACGCGCTCACCGCCCGGCTCACCGACGATGTCGAGTTTCCCTATCTGCTGCTGCTGGTTTCCGGCGGCCATTGCCAGCTTCTCGCCGTGCGTGGCGTGGGCGACTTCAAGCGGCTCGGCACCACCCTGGACGATGCCATCGGCGAGGCCTTCGACAAGACCGCCAAGGTCATGGGCCTGGGCTATCCGGGCGGGCCGATTGTGGAGCGCCTGGCGGCCGAAGGCGACACGGCCAAGGTGTCGCTGCCGCGCCCGATGCTGGGCCGTGCCGGCTGCGACTTTTCCTTCGCCGGCCTGAAGACGGCGGTACGCCTGGCCTGGGAGAAGCGGCCCGAGCCGGCCGACGTTGCGGCCAGCTTCCAGCAGGCGGCTGGCGACATCATCTGTGACCGGGTCAGCAACGCCGCCGACATGGTGCCGGAGATGACGACACTGGTGGTCGCCGGCGGTGTCGCCGCCAACCAGGCGCTGCGCGGCCGCCTCACCGAGCTTGCCGCCTCGCGCGGCCTGCGCCTCGTGGCGCCGCCGCCGAAGCTATGCACCGACAATGCCGCGATGATCGCCTGGGCCGGACTGGAACGCCTGCGCCTTGGTCTGACCGATCCGCTGGACGTATCCGGTCGCGCGCGCTGGCCGCTCGATGCCAGCCTGGATACCGCCGCATGAACAACCCCGATGCGCGCGTCAACGTCACCGGCGCCTTCGCCACGCCGATCGTGCAGGCCGACCTGCCGGATGCCGAGCGCATCAATGCCGCGCTGCGCCCGGTGATCCTGGAGCGCATGAAGACCCATCCCAGCACGCAGCACAGCAATGTCGGCGGCTGGCAATCGACCTGGGACTTCACCGAGTGGAGCGGCGAGGCCGGCAAGCACCTGCTGGGCGCGGCGATGTCGCTGGCCAGCCAGCTCACCTGCGACCGGGCCGGCCAGCCGGCCAAGGTGACCTGGAAGCACAATGCCTGGGCCAACGTGAACCAAGCCGGCCACGGCAACGAGTTCCACACCCATCCCGGCAGCTACTGGTCCGGGACCTACTATGTCGACGACGGCGGCATCGGCGCCGACGACAGCTTGGGCGGCGAGTTCGAGTTTCAGGACCCGCGCGGCGTCGGTCCGGCGATGTACGCGCCGCATCTCGCCTTTCGTATGCCCGGCGGCCAGTCCGTCGGCGCCAGTGAGACGGTGCGCCCGCGCACCGGCTTGTTGCTGATGTTCCCGGCCTGGCTCAGTCATCAGGTGCGCCCCTATCGCGGCACGGGGACGCGAATTTCTGTGGCCTTCAACCTGAGTGTCTACGGATGAGAGAGATCAAGCGGATCGGCGTGCTGGGCGGCGGTGCCTGGGGCACGGCGCTGGCGCGGCTGCTCGACGAGGGTGGCCGGCGCGTGACCTTGTGGGCGCGCAACGCCGAGGTGGTCGAGACCATCAACCACGAACACGTCAACCCGGCCTACCTGCCGGACATCGCGCTGCCGCCAACGTTGCGCGCCACCGACATGCTGCCCGAGCTGGCCGCCGCGTCGGATGCGGTGCTCCTGGTAGTGCCGGCACAGCAGCTGCGCGAGATCGCCACCGAGCTCGCCGCCGACCTGCGCCCCGGCACGCCCGTGGTGATCTGTTCCAAGGGCATTGAACGCGACCAGTACGCGCTGATGACCGACGTGCTGGCCGAGGTCCTGCCGGAATCGCCGGCGGCGGTACTGAGCGGACCGACCTTCGCCATCGAGGTCGCCAAGGGGCTGCCGACGGCGGTGACCATCGCCTGTGCCGACATGGCCGTGGGCGAGCACCTGATGAACGCCATCGGCCAGCCGAACTTCCGCCCCTACCTGTCCGACGACCCGGTCGGCGCCCAGATCGGTGGTGCGGTGAAGAACGTGATCGCCATCGCCTGCGGCATCGTCGAGGGCCGCCAGCTCGGCGACAACGCCCGCGCGGCGGTGATGACGCGCGGCTATGCCGAACTGATGCGCTACGGCCGCGCCCGCGGCGCCCGCACCGAGACGATGCTTGGCCTGTCCGGCCTGGGCGACCTGACGCTGACCTGCAACTCCGACCTGTCGCGCAACATGTCGTTGGGCATCCTGCTCGGCGAGGGCAAGACGATGACGGAGATCCTCGAGGAGCGCCGCTCGGTGACCGAGGGCATCTACACCGTCTCCGCCATCGTCGACCACGCGCACGACCTGGGCGTGGAGGTGCCGATCGCCCGCGCCATCGACGGGGTCGTCAACTACAACGCGGACGTCAGCCGCACGATCGACAACCTGCTGGCGCGGCCGTTCAAGGTCGAGACTGCTTGAGGGGATGAGGGCATGGCGTACTGGCTGATGAAATCGGAGCCCGGTGCCTGGTCGTGGGACGATCAGGTGAAGTCCGGCAAGAAGGGGGCGGGCTGGGACGGCGTGCGCAACCACCAGGCCTCCAACAACATGAAGGCGATGAAGAAGGGCGACCGCTGCTTCTTCTATCACTCCGTCAATGAGAAGCAGATCGTCGGCATCGTCGAGGTGATCAAGGAGTATCACCCCGACCCGACCGACAAGGCCGGCAAGTTCGGCATGGTCGATGTCGCCGCCGTGGAGCCGTTGAAGACGCCGGTGACGCTGGCCCAGATCAAGGCCGACGAGCAGCTTGTCGAACTGCCGCTGGTCAAGCAGTCGCGCCTGTCGGTGATGCCGATCGACGCCGCCTCCTGGAAGAAGATCTGCAAGCTGGGCGGTGTGAAGGGGTAACCCATCTCGACGCCGGCTTCCGCCTCTGAAATCATGTGGGCAAATCAGAGGGAAGGAAGTTGCCGTGGCGTGGGATTTCGAAACCGAGCCTGAATTTCAGGAACAGCTCGACTGGATC
This sequence comes from uncultured Rhodospirillales bacterium, assembly GCA_964627965.1. Taxonomy (GTDB): domain Bacteria; phylum Pseudomonadota; class Alphaproteobacteria; genus JAVKFY01. Next base: position 3,266 of record CAZVLI010000185.1, on the reverse strand, counting down.
GCCGAGTTCGTGCGTACCGAGGTCGAGCCGCTGGAGCACGTGCTCGGCAGCCCCTACGACGTCAAGGACGCCAACCGCAACAAGCTGGTCCGGCCGCTGCAGGCCAAGGTGCGCGAGCGCGGCCTGTGGGCCTGTCACCTCGGTCCGGACCTGGGCGGCCCCGGCTACGGTCAGGTCAAGCTCGCCCTGATGAACGAGATCCTGGGCCAGGCCCGCTTCGCGCCGACTGTCTTCGGCTGCCAGGCGCCGGACACCGGCAATTCCGAGATCCTCGCGCACTACGGCACGCCACAGCAGAAAGAGCAGTATCTCAAGCCGCTGCTGGCCAACGAGATCGTCTCCTGCTTCTCCATGACGGAACCGCAGGGTGGCGCCGACCCGAAGGTGTTCAAGACCCGTGCGGTGCAGGACGGCGACCACTGGGTGATCAACGGCGAGAAATGGTTCTCGTCGAACGCCCGCTACGCCTCGTTCCTCATCGCCATGGTGGTCACCGACCCGGACGCCGCCGACCCCTACCGCCGGATGAGCATGTTCATCGTGCCGGCCGACACGCCGGGGCTGGAGATCGTGCGCAACGTCGGCATCCATGAGAACGACGGCTCGCACGGCTACGTGCGCTACAAGGACGTGCGGGTGCCGGCCGACCACATGCTGGGCGAGCGCGGCGATGCCTTCGTGGTGGCGCAGACCCGGCTCGGCGGCGGGCGCATCCACCACGCCATGCGCACCGTTGGCCAGGTCAGGAAGTCCTTCGACATGATGTGCGAGCGCGCGCTCAGCCGCGAGACGCAGGGCTCGCGCCTGGCCGACAAGCAGATGGTGCAGGCGGTCATTGCCGACTCGTGGACCGAGATCGAGCAGTTCCGGCTGTTGGTGCTGCGCACCGCCTGGCGCATCGACAAGTACAAGGACTACCGCAAGGTCCGGAAGGACATCGCGGCGGTGAAGGCGGCGATGCCGACGGTGTTCCGTACCGTCGCCAGCCGGGCGCTGCACCTGCACGGTTCGATTGGCGTCTCCAGCGAGATGCCTTTCGCCCACCAGGTGATCGAGAGCTTCCACATGGGGCTCGCCGACGGGCCGACCGAGGTGCACAAGATCACCGTCGCCCGCCAGGTCCTGCGCGACTACAAGCCGACCAACGACCTGTTCCCGTCGTACCACGTGCCCGCGCGGCGCCGGAACGCGATGGACAAGTACGGCGACCTGCTGGAAGCCACCGACGACATGCTGTGAGGGAGTGAAGCGACGATGTCAGGGCTCTACTACGAGGAATTCGAGGTCGGCATGGAGTTCCACCATGCGCTGACCCGCACCGTCACGGAGATGGACAACATCCTGTTCTCCGCGCTAACCCACAACCCGCAGCCGCTGCACCTGGACGCGGAGTTCTCCAAGAACACCCAGTTCGGCCAGCAGCTGGTGAACTCGATCTACACATTGGGCCTCGTGATCGGCGTGTCGGTGTCCGACACCACGCTGGGCACCACCGTCGGCAACCTGGGCATGAGCGACGTGCGCTTCCGCAATCCGGTCTTCCATGGCGACACCGTGCGCTCGATGACCAGGATCAAGGAGATGCGCGAGAGCAAGTCGCGACCGGACGTCGGCATCGTCACCTTCGAGCATATCGGTACCAACCAGCGCGACGAGGAAGTCTGCTACTGCCTGCGCCAGGGCATGATGAGAAAGAAACCGACATGATCCTCCGTTCGTGGCTGTTCGTGCCGGGCGACAGCGAACGCAAGCTGTCGAAGGGCGAGGGCAACCCGGCCGACGCGCTGATCCTCGACCTGGAGGACTCGGTCTCCGACGACCGCCAGGACATTGCGCGTGAGATGACGCGCGAGTACCTGCAAGGCCGGGCGGACCGTTCCAAGCAGCAGCTCTGGGTGCGGGTGAACCCGCTCGACACGCCGCTGTCGCTGCCCGACCTGGCGGCGGTGATGCCGGGGCGTCCCGACGGCATCGTGCTGCCCAAGGTGTACTCGGCCGAGGGCGTGAACCTGATGTCGAACTACCTCGATGCGCTGGAGGCGCGCGAGGGCATCGAGCAGGGCACGACGAAGATCCATTGCGTGGCAACCGAGACGGCGGCCTCGCTGCTGACCTTCCACACCTACCTGGAGAACGTGTCGAAGCGGCTGACGGCGATGACCTGGGGCGGCGAGGACCTGGCGGCGGCGCTTGGCGCCAGCACCAACCGACATCCCGATACCGGTGAGTACGACTCGCCCTTCCTCTACGCGAAGACGATGTGCCTGGCGACGGCGCGCGCCATCGATGTGCAGCCCGTCGGCGTCGTCTTCGTCGACTTCCGCGACCTGGAAGGGCTGGAGACCGAGTGCCTGCGTGACCGCCGCGCCGGCTTCATCGGCAAGATCGCCATCCACCCGGCGCAATCGGAGGTGATCAACCGCGCCTTCACCCCGTCGGAGGAGGACGTCGCCTACGCCAAGCGCGTGGTCGACATCTTCGAGCAGAACCCGGGCCTCGGCACCGTCGGCCTCGACGGCAAGATGCTCGACATGCCGCACCTGAAACAGGCGCGGAACACGCTGGCCATGGCCGCGCAAATCGCAGCGCGTGGCTGAGCCGTCAATAAGGGAGGAACACCATGATCACCATCTCCGTGATGTACCCGGAGGGCGAAGGCGCGACCTTCGACATGGACTACTACATGAACACGCACATGCCGCTGGTCGACAAGCACGTCGGTCACGTGCTGAAGGGCAAGTCGGTCCTGCAGGGCGTCGCCGGCGGCGCGCCGGGCTCGTCCGCGCCCTACCGCGTGATGGCGATGCTGCAGCTCGAGTCGATGGCCGACCTGGAAGAGTTCGGCAAGAACGCCGGCCCGCTGATGGCCGACGTGCCGAACTTCACCAACATCACGCCGACCATGCAGGTCAGCGAGGTCAAGTAGCGGCCTAGGCCTCGGCCGGGCGGTCCCAGAAGTCCGGCCGAGGAAGGTTCGGCAGGCCGAACATCGCGAAGCGCAAGCTGTCGGCGATGCGTTCGGCGCGCTCCATGAAGTAGGGCACGGTGTCCGGTGTCGGCGCCGTGTCTTCCAGCGTCTGGCGGAACAGGCCGAGCCAGATGTCGAAATGCTCGCGCTTCACCGCGCTGAGCTTCACGTGCGCGGGGATCGGCTTGCCGTTGTAACGCCCGGCGCTCATCGCGACGGACGCCCAGAAGTCCTTCATCCGCGGCATGTGCTGGTCCCAGCGGTCGCCGATGGCGGCCTCGAAGATCGGGCCCAGCGT
>CAZVLI010000184.1:0-7347 GCA_964627965.1 uncultured Rhodospirillales bacterium | reverse complement strand
AGGACCCGCGCCTACTTACCGGCCAGGGCCGATACGCCGACGACCTGCGGCCGGCGGGCATGGTGCACGTGGCGATCCTGCGTTCCGTCTACGCGCACGGCGCCATTCGCGGCATAGACGCGAACGAGGCGAAGGCGATGCCGGGCGTGCTCGGTGTCTTCACCGCGGCGGATTTCGAGGGCGCGATCCAGCCGATCCAGGCGCCGTCGAAGATGCGTGATTACAAGATGACGACGACGCCGCTGCTCGCCGTCGACCGTGTGCGCTATGTCGGCGAGCCGATCGCCGCCGTCGTCGCGGAAAGTCGATACGCGGCGGAGGACGCGTTGCGCGGGATCGAGGCCGACATCGATCCGCTGCCGGCCGAACTCGATCCGGAGGCGGCGGCCGAGCCGGGCGCACCGGTGCTACATCCCGAGTTCGTCGACAACGTGATGCTGGCGCGCGAGTTCGGACGCGAGGACGTGGACGCGTCGCTGGCCAACGCCGCGACGACCGTGGCCGGTCGCTTCCGCTTCCGGCGCAAGACGCCGCTGGCGATCGAGAACCGCTGCTACGTCGCCGAGTATGACGGCGGGCGGCAGGAGCTCACCTTGCATTCGTCGACGCAGGTGCCGGGCATCCTGCGCGACTGCCTGTCCGATCTCACCGGCCTGCCGGGCAACGCGATCCGCGTGATCGCTTCGGATGTCGGCGGCGGGTTCGGCGGCAAGGCGTCGCTCTATACCGAGGAAGTTCTGGTCTGCCTGCTGGCGCGCAAGCTGGGCCGGCCGGTGAAGTACACCAGCGACCGCCTGGAAGACCTGTCCTCCACCTCGCAGGCGTTCGACGAGATCATCGATGCGACCCTGGGTTTCGATGCCGACGGTCGCATTGTCGGCCTGTCGGCGGACGTGATCGGCGACGTCGGTGCCTATTCGATCTACCCGTGGACCGCCGCGCTGGAACCTGTGCAGGTGGTCAGTTTCCTGCCCGGCCCCTACGACGTGCCGGCCTATCGCGGCCGGGTGCGCGGGGTGGCGACGCCGAAGGTGCCGATGGGGCCCTATCGCGGCGTCGGCCGACCGGCGGCGGTGTTCGCGATGGAGCGGCTGATCGACATGGGCGCGCGCAAGCTCGGCCTCGACCCGGCCGAGTTGCGACGGCGCAACCTGGTGAAGGAATTCCCCTACCGCGCCGGATCCGGGCTGATCTGGGATCAGTCCGCCTTCGTGGAGGCGTTGGAAACGGTCGAGAAGGTCGTTACCGACGAGGGCCTGCGTGACATTCAGGCCAAGGCGCGCGCCCAGGGCCGGCACATCGGCATCGGCTACGCCAGCTACGCCGAGCTGACCGGCATCGGTTCAAAGATTCCCGCCGCGCCGGGCATGCCGGTCACCACCGGTATCGAGTCGGCGACGGTGCGCATCGACCCGTCGGGCGCGGTTACGGCGATCTTCGGTGTCGCCTCGCACGGCCAGGGGCTGGAAACCACCCTGGCGCAGGTGGTGTCGGACGCGCTGGGTTGCCGGCTGGAAGACATCCGCGTGGTACAGGGCGATACGGCGGGCCGCGCCTACGGCACCGGCACCTATGCCAGCCGGTCGACGGTGCTGGCCGGCGGGGCCGGGACGCTGGCCGGCGAGGCGGTCAAGGAACGGTTGCTGAAGGTCGCGGCGGAGATGCTGGAGGCAGCGCCGGAGGACCTGGAGGTCGCGGACAGCCGCGTCACCATTCGTGGCACCGACCGGCAGCTCAGCTTCCGCGACGTCGCGCGCAAGGCGTATCTCGAGTTCGGCCGGCTGCCGAAGGAGTTGCAGGGCGAGCTGGAGGAGACGCGGCTCTACGATCCCTCCGTCGGTACTACGTCGTCGGCGACCCACGTCGCGATGGTCGAGGTCGATGCCGAGACCTGTGGCGTGAAGGTGCTGCGCTACGTCGTTGCCGAGGATTGCGGCGTCGTCATCAACCCGATGATCGTCGACGGCCAGGTGCACGGCGGCGTCGCCCAGGGCATCGGCGCGGCGCTGCTGGAAGAGGTGATCTACGACGAGGACGGCCAGCTTCTGACCGGCAGCCTGGTCGACTATGTCGTGCCGTCCGCTTCCGAAATTCCGCACATGGACGTGCTCCATGTGGAGAGCCCATCGCCGACGACGCTGGGCGGCTATCGCGGCATGGGCGAGGGCGGCACCATCGGCGCGCCGGCGGCCGTGGCCAACGCCGTCTCCGATGCGCTGGCGCCGCTCGGCATCGAGATCACCGAAGTACCGATCACGCCGGAGCGCTTGTTCCGGCTGATCCACCAGAAGACCTAGGAGCGGACGATGGATACCGGCCTGAAAGGCAAGGTGGCGCTGGTCACCGGCGGCGCGCGCGACGTGGGCGCGGGGATCTGCGAGGCGCTGGCCGCCGAGGGCGCGATCGTCGCCGTCAACTACAACAGCTCCGCCGACGATGCCGCCAAGGTCGTCGCGGCGATCGAGGCGGCCGGCGGCACGGCACAGGCCTACGGCTGCGACGTCGCGGACTATGATGCGGTGAAGGCGATGACCGACAAGATCGTCGCGGACCACGGTCGGCTCGACATTCTGGTCAACAATGCGGGCTACACGCCGCGCGCCTACTTCATGGATACCTCGCCGGAAGAGTGGCGCCGCGTCGTCGACACCTGTTTCTACGGCGCGATGAACTGCTGCCACGCCGCGATCCCGCACATGAAGGAGGCTGGCGGCGGCCGGATCATCTCGCTGATGGGCGACAGCAGCCGCGTCGGCGAGACCGGCTTGACCATGACCGGCGCGGCGCGCGGCGGCACGCTGGCGGCGACCAAGTCGCTGGCCAAGGAACTCGGCCCGAACAACATCACCGTGAATGCGCTGTCGCTCGGGCTGGTGACGACCAGCCACACCGATCCCGCCTGGTTGGAGAAGTATCGCGACCGGCTGGTGAAGATGTACCCGCTGCGCCGGCTCGGCGTGGTCGAGGACGTGGTGCCGGCGGTGGTGTTCTTCGCCGGCGCCGGTGGTGCCTGGATCACCGGCCAGGTGCTGTCGATCAGCGGCGGCTACTCGACCGCCGGCTGAGCCGCGCTTTCGCCCGCCACGGCGCCGAAGGCGATGGCGGTGAGCAGGCCATTGCCGGAAAGGTACCCGTCGATGTCCGGGCCGGAAACCCCGCGCGCGGCGCCGCCGCCGGCGTAGAGGTTGGGGAACGGCCGCCCGTCCGCGCGCACGACGCGTGCCCGCTCGTCGATCATCAAGCCGCCCTGGGTGTGGAACAACGCCCCGGTCACCTTCACCGCGCAGTAGGGCGGCGCCAGTTTCGGCTTGCCGGCGAAGTCGCGCCCGAACGGGTCGGGCGTCTCATGGAGCTGCGCCAGTGTCTCGGGCAGTTCGGGCGTATCGAGGCGTTTTGCCAACGCTTCCGCGTTCGGCGCTTCGATGATGGCACCGGCGGCCTCGGCTTCGCGGAAGTCGGGGAACGCCTGGGCGAAGGTGCACAGCCGGGTGTCGAAGATTGCCCAGGCCGTTCCGCCCGGTTGTGCCAGCACGTCGACGGCGTGTTCCGAGTAGCCCTGGTGCTCGTTGGCGAAACGCCGCCCGCTGGCGTTCACCTGGATGCCGCCCTCGGTCATCAGGGCCCAGGTGATTAGGATGCCGTGCGGGTGCGCCAAGGAGCCGTGTCCCTGGCAGGCGGAAAGGTCGCCGACGGCCGCGCCCAGCGCCTCGCCCCAGGCCAGCGCGTCGCCCTGGTTGCCGGCGTGGCCGTAATAGGGCGCCTCGGCCATCACCGGGATGTGCCGGCGGACCAGTTCGAGGTTGCCGCCGTAGCCATTGCAGGCCAGCACCAGGGCCCGGCAGCCGATGTCCTCGTCGCGCACACGGGCTCCGGCGATCCGGCCGTCGCTCTCGGCATAGAGCGTGTCGACCCTTGCGCCGGTGAGGATGGGGATATCGGCGGCGCTGGCCGCGGTCAGCAGACGTGCGAGCAGGGCTTCGCCGGTCTTCTCCGGCACGGCATGCATGCGGTGGCGGCTGTGGCCGGGATAGAGAAAGTCGTCCAGCACCAGCCATTCCAGGCCGTGACGGTCGGCGAGCCATTCCAGTGCCCGGCCGATGCGATGGGTCGCCAGATCGACCAGCGTCGGGGCCGCACGGCCTTTCGCCTTCTTCTGGATATCGGCCGCGAAGGTGGCAGGATCGTCGGTGATGCCCTGCGCGGCCTGGAAGCGGGTGCCGGCTGCGGGAACGAAACCGGACGACATCGAGGTCGAGCCGGTCGGGCTGGCATCGCGCTCGACCACGGCAACGGTGGCACCGGCGTCCGACGCCGCCAGCGCCGCGACGAGGCCGCACGCGCCGGCGCCGACGATCAGTACGTCGACCTGGCTCGTGAAATTCGCCGCCGCCGGCGGTGCGATCGTTGCCATCGCTTCGTCTCCCCGGACCAGCCTACAATGCGCGCCATGCGCACCCTATGGCTGATCGTGGTGCTCGCGCTGACCGCTTGCACCGATACGGGCGAAGAGGACCTGGAACAGTCCTTCCGCGGCCAGTTCGAGCAATGGTACCGGGACAACCCACCCAGCACCGCCGAGCCGAGCGACGCGGAGCGGGCATTGCTGGCGCGGCACATGCCGGTCTACTTCCTCGGGCCGGATGCGCGGCCGCCGGTCAACTTCTACGACCACTACATCGTCAACGGCACGCTCTACGACGGCGACGGCGAGGTGCTGGCGCGGGCGCCGGATCGGGCGACACTCAATGCACATGCTCGCAATCCGAAGGTGCGTTTCATCCACGACGGACCGAAGGGCGAGTACGGGCCAGCAGTCGTCTATGGACGGGTTGACCGCGATGTTCTGCGACTCTCCGGCGGACCGACGTCACTGACATTCCTGACCTACACGCTGGTGTTCGAGACATCGGGCGTGCTGGCCGGGCTGCCGGATTGGCAGGAGTTGGCGATCAGCGCGATCGCCGATCCGACCGACTGGCACCAGCTCGATCACTACGTGAACGTCACGGTGGTCTTGCTCGAAGCGCAGCCGGTCGCGCTGATGTTCCAGCATCACAATTACCAGCGCACCTGGCGGTTGGTCGGACCGGCGGGGCCGGGGCGGCTGGAATTGCCGGCCGATGGACGCCCGCGCGTCGACATCGCCCTGCGTTCGAACGAGGCCTATCCGCACCTCGGCAAGCCGGCGCGTTGGCGCGCGGTGTCGTTCATGGAGAGCGGTGCGCGCTTCCTGGTGATGGGCGAGGACGCGCCGATGCAGTCGGGCGAGGACGTCACCGATCCGGCCCGCCGCCTGGACGACCTGGCGCTGGTGACACTGCCGCATGCCGACGCCTTCTATACGTTCCACGGCTCGCTCGGCGAGGAACGGACGCTACCTGGCCGATCGGGACCGCCCGGCGCCGACTACAACACGCTGGCCGGTCTGAAGGCGCCGGCGACGCAGCTTGTCGCGGCCTATTGGTACGAAGGACTTGCCGACTACCCAGGCCAGGTCACCGACCTGCTGCAGCGGGCCTGGCGCGGCCAGCAGCTGGATCTGACGCCCTTCGTGCGGCGGTTTACGCGCGAGACCGGGTTGGCGCGAGACGGATAGCGCCCGTTTCGTCATAATCGTTGCATGCTGCTGCGCTCGGCACAGGAAGATCGCCCGTACCACCTCGGCCCGTTGCCGGCGGAGGCGTTGCCGCGCGACCGCCGTATCCTGGCGCGCGAGGCCGCTCGGCCGGCAGCCCCGGTTTCGCACGCGATGACGCCGGATACGCCGTTTGGGCGCGCCGTAGGTCGCTACCACGAGTTGCTGGCCGGCTTGCGCGAAGGCGAGGTCGCTTCCAAGCGCGCGCCGATCCCCGACGATCCGATGCGACGTGCCGTCGACATCAAGGGCGGCGCCTACTTCCTGAATGCCAGCCAGGTCGGGATTTGCCGGCTGTTCGACAATGCGTGGACCGGCGCGTCGGTCGCGGATCACGGCCACGCCATCGTGCTGCTGGTCGAGCATGGTCGCACGCCGGAGCAGGACAACCTGGCGCGAAGTTGGGTCATTGGGGCGGAAGCCGCCGCCGCCGACATGCGCGCGGCGGAACTGGCGGTGGTGATCGCCGCACATATCCGCCACATGGGCTGGGACGCCACGGCACATTCTACTGCGTTCGGTAGCCTCGACCTGGAACGGCTCGCGGTGGCTTCCGGGCTGGCTTTGCGGGCCGGAGGTGCCGTGGTCAATCCATTCCTGGACCGGCGCTTCTCGCTGGCGGCGGTGTCGACGGCCTACGAGTTGGCCGAGGACGAGCCGCTGGCGGCCGATGCCGACGGCGCCAGCCCCCTGCATTACTGGCTCGGGATCAACGGCGCGGAGTCGGGCCGCGAACGTCGCCGACGCGAGAAGCGCGCGACGCACCTGTCGAAGTATCCGATGGAGCAGGTCAAGCGCGTCGACCGCCCGACGACGCTGATCCTCGACGACGAGGTGCCCCGCGTGCCGAAGCGGGCGGCCTTCTTCGAGCGCGCGCTGCGTGGCGATCTCGGGCAGAAGGGACAGAAGGAACGCGGCCGTTTCGCCACCAAGCACCCGTTCAGCCTGGCGATGATTCCGTTCATCCGGGGCATGGTGCCGTATCAGGACGGACCGGTCGCCGAGACACGCGATCCGTCGCTCGACGACGCCGAGGCGAACACGCGGGCGATCAAGTCGTTGTCCTACATGCTGGGCGCCGACCTCACCGGCATCTGCGAGATCCCGCACTACGCCTGGTTCTCGCATCATGCCGACGGCCGGCCGGTCGAGCCGTATCATCGCTATGCCGTGGTGATGCTGATCGACCAGGAGTACGAGACCATGGAGGGCGCGTCCGGCGACGACTGGATCAGCGGCTGCCAATCGATGCGCGGCTACATGCGCGGCGCCGAGATCGCCGGGATCATGGCCGACACGTTGCGCGACATGGGCGTGCCGGCTCGCCCGCAGACCAACGTGGACAGCGACGTGCTGCACATCCCGCTGGTGCTGTGGGCCGGGTTGGGCGAGCTCAGCCGGATTGGCGAGCTGGTGTTGAACCCCTTCGTTGGGCCGCGATTCAAGTCGGTGGTGCTGACCACCGACCTGCCGCTGGTGCCGGACAAGCCGATCGACTTCGGGCTGCAGTATTTCTGCGACAACTGCCTGAAATGTGCGCGCGAGTGCCCCTGCGACGCGATCCCGTGGGGCGACAAGGTGATGTTCAACGGCTACGAGATCTGGAAGCCGGATGTAGAGCGCTGCACACGATACCGGCTGACCAACATGAAGGGTTCGGCCTGCGGGCGCTGCATGAAGACCTGCCCACTGAACAAGATCGTCGATGCCGA
>CAZVLI010000183.1:0-7423 GCA_964627965.1 uncultured Rhodospirillales bacterium | reverse complement strand
GGTCGAACTGGTCCTGTAGCCGGGAGCGCCGCCGATGATGATGAGCAACAGCTTTCGCGAGACCTTCGCCGCCGGCAAGCCGACGATCGGCACGCATTTCCTGTCCTCGGACCCGGACATCCCGGAACTGATAGGCGACACCGGCCTGTTCGACTATGGCGAATACTGCGCCGAGTACTCAGCCTTCGACATGGAACGGCTGTATCACCTGGCGCGCGCCGGCCAGTGCGGCGGCCTGCCGCTGATGATCAAGCTCGACCAGGAATCGCAAGGCTTCTGGGCGCAGGCCGCGCTCGGCGCCGGTTTCCAGTCGGTGCTGTTCACGGACATTCGCACCCCGGCCGACGTCGACGAATGTCACCGCTGCCTGCGGGCGGACCTTCCCGGCAGCGGCGGTCAGATGGGCCTAAAGCTGCGCCGCCCGGCGCTGGCGAGCTATGAACCCGACGCCTACGTCGAGGATCTGCAGTCCATCGTGTTCCTGGTGATGATCGAGAAGGACGCGGCGGTGGAGGACATCGACGCGGTGCTCGAACGGGCGCGGGAACGCGGCGTCGACATGACGCAGTGGGGTCCGGCCGACTTTGGTCTGTCGCGCGGCGACCTGGGACTGATGCATCGGCCGGAGATCCGGCCGTTCGAGGAACGGGTGATCGCCAAGTCGATCGAACATGGGGTGGCGCCGCGCATCGAGATCGCCAACGTCGAGGACGCCAAGCGCTATATCGACCTCGGGGTGCGCCACTTCTGCATCGGCTGGGACCGGTTCATCTACCACGCCGCGCTACGCAACATCGGCGAGGGCATGCGCAAGCTGGTGGAGACGCTCTGACGTCGGTTCACGCCGATAGGCGTTCGAGCCTCGACCGCAGGTCCTCGCTGTCCAGAAAGGCGTCGAACGCCGCGAGGAAGTGAGCGACGTCGCTCTCATCCATCGCCGTCGACAGGGAACTCGTCGTCTGCGCCGGCATGATCACGCCCTGGTCGAGCATGAAGCGGCTCATGGCGTTCAGGAGATCCGCTTCCGCGGGCGGCGCCCACGCCTCCCGGTACGACGTCGGCGTCGCCGGCTTCGCGTGGACGCGGAACAGCGAGGCAGTGCCAGTGACGACCATCGGCAGGCCGCGCGTCGCAATGGCGTGCGCAACGCCGTCCCGAACCGACTGCCCGAGACGTTCCAGCTTGTCGAAGGCCCCGGCATCCAGTGCTTGCAGCGACGCGACACCGGCGGCCATCGATAACGGATTGGCGGCAAAGGTCCCGCCTTGCGGCAAGGGCGGTGCACCTTCGGAACTGTCGAACACGGCCATCGCATCGGCACGACCGCCGACGGCGCCGATCGGCAGGCCGCCGCCGATGATCTTGCCAAGCGTGATCAGGTCGGGCTCGAGCCCGAAACGGGCGGCGGCGCCCTGGTAGCTCTGCCGGAAGTTGAGGACCTCGTCGCTGATCAGCAGCACGCCGTGCCGCCGCGTCAGCTCGCGCACCGTGTCGAGATAGCCCGGCGCCGGCGGGATCAGGCCCGCCCGGCTCGGCACCACATCGATGACGAAACAGGCGAGGTCCGGCCCATGCTGTTCCAGCAAAGTCGCGGTCGTCTCCAGGTCGTTGAACGGGATCACCACCACGTCGCGCAGCACGGAGTCCGGTGTGCCGCGGGCATAAGGGACGCTGGCCGGTTCCCGTCCGCCCCAGTTGTCCGGGGTGCTGTCCTCGCTGACCTCCACCCAGTCGTACCCGCCGTGGTAGGCGCCCTCCAGCTTGGCAACGCCTTGCCGGCCGGTCACCGCCCGTGCCGCTTTGATCGCGAACATTACCGCTTCGGTGCCGGTATTCACGTAGCGGACCCGCTCGATCGACGGCACCCGCTGGCACAACATCTCCGCGTGCCTCACTTCGAGTTCCGTCGGGTTGGCGAAGCAGGTGCCGGAACGCAATTGCCGTTCCACCGCGGCGATCATCGGCTCGAAGGCGTGACCATGGATCAGCGTGGTGAAGTTGTTGTTCAGGTCCAGGTACCGGTTGCCGTCGACATCCGTCAGCCAGGCGCCCTTGCCCTCGGCGGCGTAGATCGGCGTCGGTTGTCGCGGAATGGTGACGCGGGTCGTGCCACCGGGCATGACGGCCGACGCGCGTTCGAACGTGCGGGCCGAGCGGGCGAAACGGTTGTGGCCGGAGCCGAGGGGTGCGTCGCTCAAGACGACCTCCGATTGCGGCGAGAGGACGGTTGGCACATCGTAGGACACTTCGTCGCGACGGCGCGCGTGTCACGTCGTCGTGGCGACCGCACGAGGCCAGCCGAAGGTTGTGACGATGAGTGAGCCCGCCCGCCTGTCCGATCTGCAAGCGCCGTGGCGCATCGGTGTCGATGTCGGCGGCACCTTCACCGACCTCGTGCTGACCGACGCGGCCGCGCGGAGCCTGGTGGTGAAGGCGCCATCGGTACCTTCCGATCCGAGCCAGGGCGTCCTCGCCGCGCTTGAGCGGCTCGCCGGCGACCTCGGCTGTTCGGTCGGCGATATTCTGCGGGACTGCGCGCTCTTCGTGCATGGCTCCACCGTGGCCACCAACACCATGCTGGAAGGCAAGGGAGCGCGGGTCGGGTTGCTGACCACCGAGGGCTTTCGCGATGCGCTCGAAATTCGGCGAGGGCTTCGCGAGGACCAGTGGAACCATCGCGCGCCGTACGCGCCGGTCCTGGTGCCGCGCTATCTCCGCCAGGGTGTCGGCGGACGCATCGACAGCGACGGTAGCGAGCATGCGCCGCTGGAACTGGCCGACATCGACCGGGCGCTTGAGCTTTTCGATGCGGAAGGTGTCGAAGCGGTGGCCGTCGCCTTCTTCAACAGTTTCCTCGATGACCGGCATGAGGCGACTGCCGCCGCCCATGCCGCCGCACGTCGGCCCGATCTTTGGGTCACGTCTTCGGCCGCGCTGTCGCCGACGATGGGCGAGTACGAGCGAACATCGACCGCCGTGGTGAACGCGGCGCTGCTACCACGCATCGGCAGCTACCTCGAAGGCTTGCAGGAGAAGCTCGCGAGCCTGGGGCTCGATCGGCCGATGCTCTTGCTGCAGTCGAACGGTGGCGCCGTCTCGGTCGATCAAGTCGCCAGCCGCCCCGTCAACCTGTTGCTGAGCGGGCCGTCGGCCGCTGTCGGCGCTCTCAACTACTACCGCAGTCTCATCGATGGCGAGACGACGGCGGATGCCGGCAACCTGATCTCCATGGAGATCGGCGGTACGTCCTGCGACGTGCTTTTGATGTCGGCCGGCGAGGTCGCGATGAAGGACGACCTGATGATCGCCGGCTACCACGTCTCCACGCCGGCGATCGATATTCACACCATCGGGGCGGGCGGCGGCACCATCGCCGGCGTCGACGCGGCAGGCATGCTGTTCGTCGGTCCGCAGGGTGCTGGCGCCGACCCCGGGCCGGCCTGCTACGGCAAGGGCGGCGTTGAACCGACCGTCACTGATGCGCAACTCGTCCTTGGGCGCCTGAGATCGGGCGCCTACGAGGGCTCTGGCTTGACGCTCGACCTTGATGCGGCGCGCCAGGCGATCCAGACGAAGGTCGCGGCGCCGCTGGGCCTGTCGGTCGAGGATGCGGCGGCCGGCATCATCGCGCTGCTCGAGCAGAACCTGCTGCACGCGGTCGAGCACATGTCGATCGAGAAGGGTTACGCGCCGAACCGGTTCACGATGGTCGCCGCTGGCGGCGCCGGCCCGATGCATGGCGCTAACGTGGCGCGCGGGCTTGGCTGCGATCGACTCTACGTACCACGCGACGCCGGCGCCCTTTGTGCCGTCGGCATGCTGCACGCCGATGTGCGCCAGGACTACCAGCGTTTCCTGCGGGCCGAGCTCGACGCACTCGATCCGTCGCAGGTCGAAACCGCCTTTGCTGAGCTCGAGGCACAGGCCTTGGCGGCGATGGCGGAGGAAGGCTTCGACTCAAGCCAGGTCAACCTGACCCGGTCGATCGACCTGCACTACACCGGTCAGCTCTCGGCCCTGCGCGCGCCCTTGACCGAAGGGGCGTTCGATGCCGGCGCCATGCGCCGCGTCTTCGAGGCCGAGTACCAGCGCCTGTACGGGCATATCCAGCCTGACGGCACCATCATGACCGCCGCGCTGCGCGTGGCCAGCAGTGCCGCGACCGGCACGCCGAAGCTACGTGCGGACGCTGCTACCAATCTGCGGGACGCTGCCGTGCCTGGCGAGAAACGGCAGGTCTGGCACGATGGCCACGGCTGGCTGGAGACCGACATACACGTCGGCCCTGAGTTGACCGCGGGTGCACGGATCGTCGGGCCGGCGGTCGTCGAGGAGCGGACGATGACCGTGTTGCTCGGGCCGGGTGACAGCCTCGGGGTCGACGGCGCCGGCAACTTCATGGTCGATGTCGCCGAAGCCGGCGCGGCACGTCGGCAGGCCACGGCTGGTCGCGATCCCGTCATCCTGGCGCTGATGCAGAATCGGCTCGACCAGGTCAGCCGGCACATGGGCTGGGTCATGACGCGGACCGCGCGCAGCCCGATCTTCAGCCAGAGCCACGATTTCTCCTGCTTCATCACCGACCCGGATGGCACGTTGGTCGCCAATGCCGACGGCATTCCGATCCATACCGGCGGCGGCGGTTTCGCCGTGCGTGCGTTGCTCCGCGATTTCGCCGGCCGGATCGAACCAGACGATGTCTTCCTGCTCTCGGATCCCTACGTCGCCGGCGGCAACCACCTGCCCGACTGGGTCATCGCGCGACCGATCTTCGTCGGCGCGCCGGCGCGGCTGGCTGGCTTCTGCTGCAACCGGGCGCACCAGTCCGACATCGGCGGCGGACTTGCGGGCACCTACAACCCCGAGGCGACGGAGATCTGGCAGGAGGGCATCCGCCTGCCGGTACTGAAGCTGGTCGAGCGCGGCGAGGTGCGCGACGATCTCTGGAAACTGCTGTTGATCAACTCACGGACGGCGGACCTGCTGGACGGCGATCTGCGCGCGATGCTGGGCGCGACGCGCGTCGGCGAACAGCGGGTCGCGGAACTGGCCGGTGAGCTGGGTCTGGACTCCTACTTCGAGCATCTCGCCGGCGTGCTCGACCACGCCGATGCCCGCATGCGCGAGGCGGTGGCGGCATTGCCGGACGGCGTCTATCGCGGCGAAGACCACACCGACAACGACTGCTTCGAGAAGGTCGATGTCGCGGTGCGCGTGACCATGACGGTGGCCGGCGATCGGCTCACGCTCGACTTCTCCGACAGCGACCCGCAGATGCGCGGGTTCAAGAACTCGTCGCTCGCCAACACCTACTCCGCGGCGTTTCTCGCACTCTCGTCCTTCTTCGATACCGACATCCCGCGTAACGAAGGGACCTACCGTTGCATCGAGGTCATCGCGCCGGAAGGCAGCATCGTGAATGCCAGGCCGCCGGCACCGATGACGATGAACACGGTGTTCGTGGCGCACGAGATCACGCACGCGGTGTGGCGGGCGCTGGCTCAGGCCTGTCCGCAACGCGCCTGCGCCGGCTGGTCGAAGACGACGCACAACCACATCACCGGCCAGAACCCCGATGGCAGTTCGTGGGTGATGTACCAGTGGCATGCGATGGGCACGCCGGGCGCCACCGCCGAGCGCGACGGCTTCGTGCAGATGGGGCATCTGATCTCGCTGGGCGGCCTGGACCTGCCGAACCTGGAGTTTCACGAGCAGCTCTTCCCCGTGCGCTACCGGCGCTGGGAGATGCGACCCGACTCGGCCGGGCCGGGCTATCGTCGTGGTGGCACCGGCGTGCGCTATGAGACCGATGTACTGGTTCCCTGCACCTGGTCGTTCCGTGCCGAGGGCCTGGACACGCCCTCGGGCTACGGTGTCGAAGGCGGCAGTGCGGGCGCGGTGGGCGAGCAGCGCATAGAGCCCGAAGCCGAACCGGCGTTCATTCCGCCGAAATACGGGGTTCGGCGTCTGAGCCCGGCGCGGATCGTCGCCGACACGCCCGGCGGCGGCGGTTTTGGCGATCCCTTCACCCGTCCGCCGGAACTGGTGCTGCGCGACGTGCGCGATGGCGTCCTGAGCGTCGCGGCCGCCGCGCGAGACTACGGCGTCGAACTCAGCGCCGACGGTCGCGCCGTCGACAATGACGCGACCGCGCGTAGGCGGAACCGTTCCTGAGTCGCGTGTCGCCGGGTTTCGGCGAGCCTTGGAACTCAGAAGGCGATGTCGTCGGCGACCGCCTCGATGCCGGCCCGGGCGCAGGCGTCGTCCAGTGCGCCCGACGGCGCACCGGAGATGCCAACGGCGCCGACCATCGAACCGGCAGCTTCGACCGGCACGCCGCCGCCCAGCATCAGGGCGCCGGAAACGAAGTTGGCCCCGTAGGCTTCGCTGCCCGGCTTCATGACTTCGCTGAGGCCGAGCGTGTCGCCGCGAAAGCTGACGGCGGTCCAGGCCTTGCGCCGTGCAGTCTCGGGCGTGTGTGGGCCGGCGTAGCGGTCGCGGAGCATGACCTGCAGGACACCGAACCGGTCGACCACCGCCACGGCAACCTGCGCGCCCTCGCTGCGGCAATGCTCGAGCGCACCCTGCGCCAGCTTCAGTGCGATCTCCGGCCGCATCACCTGGAAGCTGATCAATGCGTCTTCCTCGGCCGTCGCGGGCAGGCTCCAGCCGGCGGCGAGTGGCAGCAGCAAGGCGAGCATCTTACGCATGGGAGTCCTCCGTTCTCTGTTGCGACGCGATCATTCGGCGGCCGGTCGTGCAGCGCGGCCGAGGGCGCCCCGAATCGAGCCTTCGAGCAGGTAGGCGAGGCCGAGCCGGGCGCCGACGACGATGGAAGCCACCACGATCGGTGCGGAGACGGCGAGTAGGGATGCGGCGCTGATTCCCTGTCCGACGGTGCAGCCCAGCGCGAAGACACCGCCGGTGCCCATGAGGAATGCGCCGCCGATGTGGCGGCTCAACTCGCGCGCATCGTCGCAGGCTTCCCAGCGCACATCGTGGTGCCGCCATGCGACGAGCGCGGCTCCCAGGGCCACGCCGGCCACCATGCCGACGCCGTAACGGGGCAGCTCGCCGGTGTAGGTCGCGAAATGCATGATGAAGTCGCCGACCGGCGCGACGAAGGAGCCGGCTTCCATTTGCACCGGCTCGAAGGCGTGCTGGCCGATCCAGTATGTCAGCGGCCAGCCGGTGGCGATCGCCAGTCCGACCAGGGTCGCGCCCGCAATCGCGTCGCGCCGGCGACGATACTCGGGATCGCGGAAGATCCAGATCAGGGGCGCGACCACGATCACCGCCGCCACGACGAACCGCGCATCCATGCCGAGCAGGGCGGAGACGATCGCGCCGAGCGACTGGTCGCCGGCGGCGGAGAGGTCCAGCGCCAGGTCATCGACGATCCAGGTGCGCAGGTGGCCGATCG
>CAZVLI010000182.1:0-7439 GCA_964627965.1 uncultured Rhodospirillales bacterium | reverse complement strand
CAGTGGCTTCCGGCATCGCGTTCCTGGCGAGGTATGGCCCTGGCGTTGGGCGTACTGGCGCTTGCGGCTTGCCAGAGTACAGGAGACGGCGGCGCGTCGCGAACCGCCGAGCCGCCGCCCCCGCCGAAGGTCGCCGAACCGCCGCCACCACCACCGCCCCCGCCGCAGACCGCGTTGCCGCCCAAGACCGAGGAGCCGAAGCCGCAGCTCACGCCGCTGACGCCGGAAGGCGAGGTGCCGGTGAAGGTCGGGCTGCTGCTGCCGCTGTCCGGCGAAGCCGCGCCGCTGGGCAATGCGCTGCTGGACGCCGCCATGATGGCGCTGTTCGACATCGGCGACAGTCGATTGACGCTGCTGCCGCGCGACACTGCCGGCACTGCCGAGGGCGCCGCCGCCGCCGCCGAGTCGGCGCTGCAGGAAGGGGCGGAACTGATCATCGGGCCGCTTTTCTCGCATGGCGTGAGCGCCGTGGCGCCGATGGCCCGCGCCCGCGGCATCAACGTCGTGTCTTTCTCCACCAACCGCAACGTTGCCGGCGAGGGCGTCTACCTGATCGGCTTCGTGCCGGACCAGCAGGTGCGCCGCATCGTCGATTTCGCCGGCGCTCGCGGCCTGCGCCGCCTTGCCGTGCTGACCCCCGAGAGCCCTTATGGCAGCACCGTATCGCTGGCCGCGGAACAGTCTGCGCCGGTTTCCGGCATGGCGGTGGTGCAGACCGAGAGTTTCCCGGCCGGCGGCCAGGACGCGAGCCCGGCCGTGCAGCGGCTGGCGGAGCGGTTCAAGGTTGATCCGTTCGATGCGCTGCTGCTGGCCGAGGGCGGCGGAACGCTACGCGCCGTGGCGCCGCTATTGCCCTACTACGATGTCAGCCCGTCGCAGGTGAAGCTGCTCGGCACCGGCCTGTGGGACGACCCGCAGCTCGCGCGCGAGCCGACCCTGATAGGCGGCTGGTACGCGGCGCCCTCGCCGACCGCCGGCGTCGCCTTCCTGGACCGTTTCGAGCAGGTCTACGGCCGTCGCCCGGCGCGACTGGCCAGCCTCGCCTACGACGCGACGGCACTGGCCGCCGTGCTGTCGCAAGGCGGCGGCGAGCCGCGCTTCGATGCCGTCAGCCTCGGCAACCCGAACGGCTTCGCCGGCATCGACGGCATCTTCCGCTTCGGCCCGGACGGCGTCGCCGAGCGCGGGCTCGCGGTCATGGAGATCACCCGCACCGGCCCCCGCGTCCTCGACGAAGCCCCGCAGAGCTTCGAAGCACTGACGAACTGAGGGCCGGACAAAGAGATGCCCGGGTCAGGCCCGGGCATGACGATCTATTCTGTTGTTCGTCATTGCCGGACTTGATCCGGCAATCTCATACCGCCGCCTAGAGCACTGCGCCGACCATCCAGGGAACGAACTCGTCCTCGCCGAAGCCGAGCGCTTCCGACTTCGACGGCTGGCCCGAGGCGGTCTTCAGGATCAGGTCGAAGATCTCCTGTCCGACCTCTTGCACTGTCGCGTCGCCGTCGACGATGCGGCCGGCATTCACGTCCATGTCGTCGGACATGCGGTTGTACATCGGCGTGTTGGTGGCCAGCTTCAGGCTCGGCGACGGCTTGCAGCCGAACACCGACCCGCGCCCGGTGGTGAAGCACACCATGTTGGCGCCGCCGGCGACCATGCCGGTGACCGAGGCCGGGTCGTAGCCCGGGGTGTCCATGAACACGAAGCCCTTCTCCGTGATCGGCGCCGCGTAGTCGTAGACGCCGACCAGGTTGGTCGTGCCGCCCTTCGCCGCCGCGCCGAGCGACTTCTCCAGGATCGTGGTCAGGCCGCCCGCCTTGTTGCCGGGCGACGGGTTGTTGTTCATCTCGGCGTCGTTCGCCTCGGTGTAGTTCTCCCACCACTTGATGTGGTCGAGCAGCTTCTCGCCGACCGCCTGGCTCGCCGCGCGTCGGGTCAGCAGGTGTTCCGCGCCGTAGATCTCCGGCGTCTCGGCCAGGCAGGCGGTGCCGCCGTGCCGCACCAGCAGGTCGGCTGCCGCGCCCAGCGCCGGGTTCGCGGTGATGCCGGAATAGGCGTCGGAACCGCCGCATTCCAGCGCCAGTGTGATCTCCGAGGCCGGCACGGTCTCGCGGCTCACCCTGTTTGCGTCCTGCAGCAGCTCGCGGACATGGCCGATGCCCTTCTCCACGGTCTTCGCGGTGCCGCCGTTGTCCTGAATGGTGAAGGCGTGCAGCTTCTCGGACGGATTGAGCTTCTCCGCTTCCATCAGCGCGCCGATCTGGTTCGCCTCGCAGCCGAGCCCGACCAGCAGGTTGGCGGAGAAGTTCGGGTGCTTGGCGAAGCCGGAGATGACGCGCTGGATGTAGTTCAGCCCGATGCCGGCGCACCCGCCGCAGCCATAGTCATGGGTCAGCGCCACGACGCCGTCGACATTTGGGAACTCGGCCAGCGCCTCGCCCCGGAAATGGTCGGCGATGTAGCGTGCCACCGTCGCCGAGCAGTTCACCGACGTCAGGATGCCGATGTAGTTGCGCGTCGCGATGCGGCCGTCGGGGCGCCGGATACCCTGCCACGTCGCCCGTTCCGCCTCCGGGACCATGCCCGGATCCTTGGCTTCCGACCCGATGGCGTGATCGCGTTCGAAGGCGTGGACCTCGACATTGTGGGTATGGACGTGCTCGCCCGGCGCGATGTCGCTCGAGGCGAAGCCGATGATCTGGTTGTACTTGCGCACCGGCTCGCCCTTGGCGATCGGCGCCGTCGCGATCTTGTGCCCGGCCGGCACATGCGCGCCGGTGGTGACGTTCTCGCCAGCGACCGGGGCGCCCGGCAGAATGTCGGTCCGCGCGACCACGACGTTGTCGGCGGCATTGAGACGGATCGTCGTCGATTGCATATCAGTCATCGTTTCCTCCTCGCGCCGGAAAGATTTCCACCGACGCCCTCGCTGGCGAAACGCTAGCATGCCAGCACGCCGGGCACCGGGAAAATTCACTAATATTGTGGTAGCGTCTGCCCACCATGCCGGGCGACGAAAGAGAATTCGAATACCCAGTGCCACCGGAGGCCGACGATGCCGAACTCCGGCTCATGTGGGACTATTGGCTGGCGCGCAGCCGCGACGGCCGGCTACCCGCGCGCGGCGACATCGAACCGCTCGATCTGCGCTCGATCATGGGCGCGCTCACCATTCTCGATGTGATCGACGGCGGCGACCGTCCGCGCTTCAAGTATCGGCTCTGGGGCACACGGGTTCTGGAGCTGTTCGGCGAGGAACTGACCGGCAAGTTCGCGGATGAACTCGGCTTCGACAAGGAAGGCCGCATCCAGGCGGCGCTCGAAGATGTCTGGCGCACGGCAGAGCCGCATTACTGGCAGCGGCCGCTGCCCCCCGACCGGCAGCTCGATTACGTCAGCTACCGCCGCCTCGCGCTGCCGCTCGGCGATGACGGCGTGACGGTCGACCGAATTCTTCTCATGATGGTCGGCGATGCCAGACCGGACGAATGATGCGACCCTGGTGTTGCCGGCGCTGACGGTGCCCGGGCATCGATTGGCGACACCGGCCGGCGCTCTGAACCTGCCGGCGCACGAGATCCAGGAGAAGCGCATCGACGCCGATCCGGACACGCTGGCCGAGTTGGTCCAGGCCGCGCGCGAGGCCGCCGGGACCGCCTACGCGCCGTTCTCCAACTTCCACGTCGGCGCCGCGCTGATAATGGCCGACGATCCGGCCGCGACTGTGTTCACCGGCGCCAACATCGAGAACAGCTCCTACGGCGGCACCATCTGCGCCGAGCGCACCGCCATCACGCAGGCCGCCGCGCAAGGTTTCCGGCGCATCAGATATCTCGCCGTAAGCTGTGTCGCCGCGCTCGACGCGCCGCTGGCCGACCGCAGCCCCTGTGGGATGTGCCGCCAGGTGATCAAGGAGTTCACCGATCCGGACACGGGCGCCGACACCGCGCTGATCCTGATCGATACCGCCGCCCCGGACACGCTGGCGGACGTGCTCGATATCGAGCGTCTGCTGGCCTACGGCTTCCACTTCGGTCCGCCGACCGCCTGACTGCCAACGTTGCACCGTCGCGCCATCAGCGTATAACGGCCCCTTGCGCAAACAAGGAGCCTAGAGATGGTGCGCGTCACGCTGCCCGATGGGGCCAACAAGGAATTCGACGGGCCGGTATCCGGCCTGGACGTCGCCGAGTCGATCTCGCGCTCGCTGGCCAAGGCCGCGGTCGCGATCCGCATCGACGGAACCTTGCGTGACCTGACCACCACTATCGAGACCGACGCCGAGATCGCCATCGTCACGCGCGACAGCGAGGACGGGCGCGACCTGTTGCGTCACGACGCCGCGCACGTGATGGCCGAAGCGGTGCAGGAGCTGTTCCCCGGCACGCAGGTCACCATCGGCCCGTCGATCGAGAACGGCTTCTACTACGACTTCGCCCGCGAGGAGCCGTTCAGCACAGACGACTTCGAGGCCATCGAGAAGCGCATGGCCGAGATCGTCGACCGCGACGAGCAGATCGTGCGCGAGGTCTGGGACCGCGACGACGCGGTGAAGTTCTTCAAGAGCATCGGCGAGGACTACAAGGCCGAGATCATCGAGGGCATCCCCGCCGGCGAGCAGATCTCGCTCTACCGCCAGGGCAACTTCATCGATCTGTGCCGCGGCCCGCACCTGCCGTCGACCGGCCGGCTGGGCAAGGCCTTCAAGTTGATGAAGCTGGCCGGCGCTTACTGGCGCGGCGACAGCCGCAACCCGATGCTGCAACGCATCTACGGCACCGCCTGGGAGAACGACAAGGCGCTGAAGGCCCACCTGCACATGCTGGAAGAGGCCGAGAAGCGCGACCACCGCAAGCTCGGCCGCGAGATGGACCTGTTCCACTTCCAAGAGGAAGGCCCCGGCGCGGTGTTCTGGCACCCCAAGGGCTGGACGCTGTTCCAACAGCTCATCGCCTACATGCGCGACCGCCAGATCGAAGCCGGCTACCAGGAGGTCAACGCGCCGGAGGTGCTCGACATCTCGCTGTGGCAGAAGTCCGGCCACGCCGAGAAGTTCGGCGCCAACATGTTCACCACCGCGCCGATCGAAGACCGGGTCTTCGCGCTGAAGCCGATGAATTGCCCTGGCCACGTGCAGATCTTCAACCAGGGCATCCGCAGCTACCGCGAGCTGCCGCTGCGCTTCTGCGAGTTCGGCAAGGTGCACCGGTTCGAGCCGTCGGGCGCGCTGCATGGCCTGATGCGCGTGCGCGCCTTCACCCAGGACGACGCGCACGTCTTCTGCTCGCCCGACCAGATCACCGCCGAGAGCATCGCGGTCTGCGACCTGATCCTGTCGATCTACCGCGACTTCGGGTTCGAGGACGTGCGTATCAAGTTCGCCGACCGGCCGGAGTTGCGCATCGGCGAGGACGCGGTGTGGGACCAGGCCGAGCAGGCGCTGCTGGCCGCGCTGGAGGCCGCCGGGCTGGAGTACGAACTGAACCCCGGCGAAGGCGCCTTCTACGGTCCGAAGCTGGAGTTCGTGTTGCGCGACGCCATCGGGCGGGACTGGCAGTGCGGCACCTTGCAGGTCGACCTGAACATGCCGGGCGTCCTCGGCGCCAACTACATCGGCGCGGACGGCGAGAAGCACGTGCCGGTGATGCTGCACCGGGCCATGTTCGGCTCGCTGGAGCGCTTCATCGGCATCATGATCGAGCACTATGCCGGCCGCCTGCCGCTGTGGCTGGCACCGGTGCAGGTGATGGTCGCGACCATCACCGAGGCGGCCGACGGCTACGCCGCCGAGGTCGCCGGCCTGCTGCGTCAGAACGGCATCCGCACCGAGCTCGACCTGCGCAACGAAAAGATCGGCTACAAGGTCCGCGAGCACTCGCTGACCAAGGTGCCGGTGATCGTGGTGCTGGGCGGCCGCGAGGCCGAGGAGCGCACCGTCGCGGTCCGCCGCCTGGGCAGCAAGGCGACCGAGAACATGTCGCTCGACGACCTGCTCAACCGCCTGCCGCAAGAGGCCCAGCGCCCGGGTCAGCGCGACGCAGCCGGCGCGAGCGCCCAAGCGGCCGAGTAGCCGCAGGCGGTAGCGACTCGGGCCGTAACAAAAAGCGGCCCACACAGAACCTCGTGCATCCAAACGGCGTCGGGCTTCCGAATTCAGGTTCGGAGGCCCGACAACCGTTGGAGGCGCACATGCGTCAAACCCTATTCGCCGCCGTGATCGCCGCGCTCGCCATGGCTCCCGTTCACCAGGCCAAGGCGCTCGTATTCCCGGGCGGCTTCGCGGACGCCCAGTTCGTCATCGGGCTCGAAGGCGTGATGCTCGCATTACTGCTGCCGGCGGTGCAGCGCGAACGCGAAGCGAGCCTGCGTGGCACGATCACGATCGGCAACCGCCAGATCGACGATCCGTTCTTCCCGGAAGAGACCCTGACCCCCGGCGGTCGCGCCGGCATCTTCACCGCCGATATCCTCGACTTCGACCTGATCCTCGGCTTTCCGACCGACGGCGAGGATGGATCGGCCAGCGTGCGGCTGACCCCACAGACCGGGGCGATCTCGACCATCGACCGGACCTTCTTCACCGACGGCCAGACCCTGTTCGTCGATGGCAGCGGGTTCGCGCCCGGTACGCCGCTGCTGGACCTCGCCGTCGACAGCTTCGATCAGCAGATCGGCTTTCCGGATGGCCGCCGCCTCGGCGACGACACCACCGACATCGTACTGGCGCAGCTCTTCGCCGGCTCCGTCAACTTGGGCGTCGCCGCCCTGCCGGATGGCTTCGCGGGCGCGCCGGCGATCGTCGGGGTCCAGCAGCTGACCCCTGGAAACACGTTCACGATCGGCCGGCTGGCTGCGGTCGCCGACGTGCCCGCGCCCGCCACGGCGCCGCTGCTGCTCGGCGGCCTGGGAATCTTGTGGACGCGCCGCAGGCAGGGTCGCAAGCGGGACGTGCAAGTCGGCTAGGCCGCCGGGCTTACCGGCACGAGATCCTCGAAGGTCTCATCGACACCGAAGCCGAGGTCGATGAGGTCGCGCCGGACGACGTTGGCGCCGGTGATATAGGGGCCTTCGACGTCGGCGCGACTGTAGCCCTCGATATGGCTGTCGGCGAACAGGATGAAGCCGTCGACGCCGGCCTCGTCGGAGGCAAGCGGCAGGGCCACCGCCTCGCTCAATCGCACCAGGCCGTCGCGGTGCGTTTGCTCGATCTCGGCCCGGAACCCGCTCGGCACGTCGATCACCATGTTCATCGCGTGCATGGCGTTGGCGCGGCGTTCCGCTGGCACGATGTCGTAGTAGTTGCCGCCGACCGGACTGCGCCCCAGCCGCTGCCGGATACGCTCGCCAGCCAGCCGGCAGATCCATTTGTCGGGCTTGCTGACGGCGGCCAGCATCAGGTCGGGTAGCGACTTGGCGAGGCGGCTCAGGTCGAG
>CAZVLI010000181.1:6471-7442 GCA_964627965.1 uncultured Rhodospirillales bacterium | reverse complement strand
CGGCTTGTCGCGCTTGCGGCCGCCGTTCCAGCGCATGATCGCGACCATGCTCTCGCGCTCGCTGCCCTGGCCGACGCCGAGCAACGCGCGCATGCCGAGCTTGGCGAGCTGCTTTTCGCCCATCACCTCGACTTCGACGCCGAGCTTCTGCAGCGCCTGCGCCTCCTTGGCGAAACTGGCCGGGAAGATGACATTGCCCGGCTCGCTCACTAGATCCCGGGTGAAGAACACGCCATCGGCGATTTTATCCAGAGGAGCGAAGGACTTACGCGCCTCGCTCGCCTCCTCGCAGCCGACCGAGACGGCCTTCAGGCTCGGCTTGGCGTCCGCCTTCATCTTGGTGCGGTACTTGTGGAAGCGATAGCCGGCCAGCTTCGCCCCATAGGCGACTCGCGCGGCCCCGTCGGCCAAGCCGATCTCGGCACCTTCGACCGCGTCGATCAGGAAGGTCAGCGTCTCCAGGCCGCTGGCCAGCAGCTTGCCGACGGCGCTGCCACCGACCGTTTCCAGCGCCAGCGCGTCGATGTCGGCCGGCTTGCCGAGCCCCGCCAGCAGCACCCGGTCGGCCCCGAGGCCGGCCGGTGCCACCATTTCGAGCCACTGGCCCTTGGCACCGGTAAACCGGCCAGCTTTCAGGGCGCGCTGTACGGCGCCCTTGGTTTCCGCGTCGACGCGGCGCGCCGAGGCCGTCAGCTTGCGGTCGGCCATGACGCCAACGACGAGCGCGCCCGCGCCCGGCAGCTTGGCCTCGGAGAAACTGATCTTCATCCCTTGCCCTCTATCGAATCGAAACCGCGCCGACGCCGGCGAAAACAGCCTTCACGGATACTGTCGGCCCGGGCCGGGCGCAAGGCGATTGTGCGCTGCACCCCCATCGCCAAGGCGCTATAGTCCGGCCCGTGCACGCGTTGAATGGCTATATATTGCGTCAGCTCGCGACGTCGTTCGCGTTCTTTTTCGTCGCGCTGACC
>CAZVLI010000181.1:0-6453 GCA_964627965.1 uncultured Rhodospirillales bacterium | reverse complement strand
TGGCTCAGCCAGTCGCTGCGCTCGGTCGACCTGATCGTGAACAAGGGCCTGTCGGTCGGCTGGTTCCTGTACATCACCGCGCTGGTCCTGCCGTTCCTGCTGACGCTGGTGCTGCCGATCGCGCTGTTTGCGGCCGTGCTCTACACCTATCACCGCCTGACGACGGAAAGTGAGCTGCTGGTGATGTGGGCGGCGGGGATCAGCACCCGCTCGCTGGCTCGCCCGGCGCTGCTGACCGCCGCCGCGCTCACCGTCGTCGGCTACTGCCTGACGCTCTACCTGAGCCCGGCCGGGCAGCGCGAACTGCGCGAGATGAAGACCACGCTGCGCAGTTCGTTAGCCCACGTCCTGCTGCAGGAGGGCACGTTCAACACCATCGGCAGCCGGCTGACCGTCTATATCCGCGCGCGGCGCGGCGGCGAACTGCTCGGCCTGCTGGTTCACGACAGTTCCAACGCCGACAAGCCGGTCACGATGATGGCGCAGAGCGGCGCCCTGATCATGACCGACAAGGGGCCACGCTTCTTGATGGTCAATGGCGCGCGGCAGGAGATGGACCGCGCCACCGGCCAGCTCTCGACGCTGGATTTCGACCGCTATGCGCTGGACCTGAACCAGTTCGCACCGCAGGAACGGGCGTGGTGGCGCGAGCCGCAGGAACGCTACCTGCACGAGTTGCTGTTCCTGACCGATTCGGCCGACGACCAGAACAACGCGCCGCAGATGTATGCCGAAGCGCATGACCGGCTAACCTCGCCGCTCTACGTCGTGGTCTTCACGCTGATCGCGCTGGCCAGCTTGATGTCGGGCGAGTTCTCTCGTCGCGGCTACACGTGGCGGGTGGTGGCGGCGCTGGTGGCGGCACTGCTGGTGCGGCTGGCCGGCGTCGGGTTCCTCAATCTGGCGGCGAAGGTGCCGGCGGCGACGCCGCTGATCTACCTGAACCTGCTGGTGCCGACGGTGATCTGCGTTCTGCTGCTGACCGACCGCTGGCGCGGCGTCGGGCGACGTGTCGGGGGGCTGGTCCGATGGGCCTGAACCTGCGCCTCTCGCCAACCTTGTCACGCTATCTCGGGCGACATTTCCTGGTCAGCCTGGGCTTCGTGTTTCTGGTCGCGGTGCTGCTGGTGTTCCTGGCCGACCTGATCGAGACGCTGCGGCGCTCGTCGGGGCGCGACGCGGCGACGCTGGGCGTCGTCCTGCAACTAACCCTGCTGCGGCTGCCGTCGCTGACGTTAAAGCTGCTGCCGTTCGCGGCGCTGTTCGGGGCGATCTGGTCGTTCTCGCGCCTGACCCGCAGCCAGGAGCTGGTGGTCGCGCGTGCCGGCGGCGTCTCGGCCTGGCAGTTCCTGGCGCCGTCCCTTGTGCTGGCCTTCGCCATCGGCACGATCGTGGTCACCGTGGTGAACCCCTTGGCGGCGGTGATGATCTCGCGCTTCGAGCAACTGGAAGCGAAGTACCTGGAGGGCCGACCGAGCCTGCTGGCCTTCTCCAAGACCGGCCTATGGCTGCGCCAGGCCGACGCGACGGGACAATCGGTGATCCACGCGCTTGGCGTCTCGGCAGAGAGCATGGAACTGCGCGACGTCATCATCTTCCTGTACGAGGGCGCCGACAGCTACCGCGGCCGCATCGACGCCAAGAGCGCGCGGCTGATGGACGGCCACTGGGAGCTGAACGATGCGCTGCTGAGCCCGCTGGAACAGCCGGCGCAGCGGTACGAGCGCTACGAGTTGCCGACCGAACTCACCCGCGGGCGCATCCAGGAGAGCTTCGCCTCGCCGGAGACGCTGTCCTTCTGGGCCCTGCCAGGCTTCATCGACGTGCTGGAAGCGGCCGGCTTCTCGGCCATTCGTCACAAGCTCTACTGGCATTCGGTGCTGGCGACGCCGGTGATGCTGTGCGCCATGGTGCTGCTGGCGGCGACCTTCTCGCTGCGGCTGACCAGGCGCGGCTTTACGGGCGTGCTGGTCGCGGTCGGCGTCGGCGCCGGCTTCACCCTCTACTTCGTTTCCGACGTGGTGCACGCGCTCGGCATCGCCGGCAACCTGCCAGTCATCCTGGCCGCGTGGTCGCCGGCCGGCGTGTCGACCATGCTCGGCATGGCGATGCTGTTCCACCTGGAGGACGGCTAGGCAATGGCGCGGCCGTGGCCGCTGCTGGCATTGCTGCTTCTGCTGCTCGCCGCGCCGGCGCTGGCGCAGACGCCACAGATCGACTCCGATCAGCCCTACCTGCTCTCCGCCGACGAGGTCACCTACGACACCAAGGGCTCGGTGGTGCAGGCCATCGGCAACGTCGAACTGGCGCAGGGCGAGCGCGTGCTGCTGGCCGACCGTGTCGCCTACAACGACGAAACCGGCGTCGTGACGGCGCAGGGCAACATCACCCTGCTGGAACCGGACGGCACCGTTGTCTTCGCCGAGTATGTCGAGCTCGACAAGGAACTGACCGACGGGTTCGTGACCTCGATCCGGCTGCTGATGGCCGACAACGCACGCATGGCCGCCAACGGCGCGCGCCGTTACCCGGACGAACGCACGGTGATGTCGAAGGCGGTCTACTCACCCTGCAACCTGTGCCCGGAGGACGGCGCCAACGCGGTCCCGCTGTGGCAGCTCAAGGCGGTGAAGGTCACCCACGACAAGGTCAACCAGCACGTGCGCTACCAGGACGCCGTGCTGGAGGTGATGGGCATCCCGGTCGCCTACACCCCGTTCTTCCAGCACGCCGACCCGTCGGTGGAGCGTAAGAGCGGCTTCCTGGCGCCGACCTTCGGCTCCAACAGCGACCTCGGCGCGACCCTGACGCTTCCCTACTACTGGGCCATCGACACCGACCGCGACCTGACCTTCTCGCCGACATTCACCAGCCGCGAAGGTGTTGTCGCGGCCGGCGAGTACCGCGCCTTGACCGACCGCGGGCAGTACCAGATCAACGCCAGCGGCACCTACGTCGACAAACGCGACAACAACAACGAACGCCTCGACGACAAGGAGTTCCGCGGCCACATCGACGCCTATGGCCGGTTTGACCTCGACCGCCACTGGCGCTGGGGTTTCGACGTGCAGCGGGCGACCGACGACACCTATCTGCAGCGCTACGAGATCAGCGACGCCGACACCCTGACCAGCGACATCTTCATCGAGGGGATACGCGGCCGCGACTATGCCGCCGCCAGCGCCTATGCGTTCCAGGGTCTGGAGTTGACCGACGTGCAGGGCACCATCCCGGTGGTCGCGCCGCTGCTGGACTACTCCTGGACATCGGACCGGGCGCTGCTTGGCGGCCGTTTTGGCGTCGATGCGAACGCGGTCTCGCTGTACCGGTCGGAGGGTGCCGATACGCGACGCCTGAGCGTCATCGGTCGCTGGTCGCGACCGTTCCAGAACGACTGGGGCCAGCTGTTCACGTTCACCGGCCAGGTGCGCGGCGACGCCTACTGGGTGAACGAGAATTTCCGGCCGACCAACCAGGCAGACCCGACCGACAATGACGCCGGCGGGCGCGTCCACCCGCTGGCGGCGCTGGACTGGCGCTGGCCGTTCGTGCGCCGCGACGGCCAGGTCTCGCAGGTGGTGGAGCCGATCGTGCAGCTCATCGCCGCGCCCTATGTCGGCAACTCCGACGAGTTCCCGAACGAGGACAGCCAGAGCCTGGAGTTCGACGATACCAACCTGTTCCGGCTGAACCGCTTCCCAGGCAACGACCGGATCGAGAGCGGGCCGCGCATGAACACCGGCCTGCGCTGGACCGCGATGGCGCCGAACGGCGGCTACGTGAGCGCCATCGCCGGGCAGACCTTCCGGCTGAAGGACGACGACACGTTCGCGCGCGACACCGGCCTGGACGAGCGACGCTCCGACTACGTCACCAGCGTCACCGTCGCGCCGTGGCCGTTCGTCGAGCTGACCAACCGGACCCGGCTGGACCGCAAGAACCTCGCGCTGCGGCGCAACGAGATCTACGGCGCCATCGGGACGCAGAAGTTGCGGTTGTCGGGCACCTACGTACAGCTCGACCGCGAGCTCACCGCCGACCAGCTCGAGGCGCGCGAGGAGCTGTACCTGGCGCTGCGCGGCCGCCTGACCCGGTTCATCCGCTTCGGCGCCGACGGCCGGCGCGACCTGACCGCCGACGGCGGCATGATTCGCTATGGCCTGTCGCTGACCTACGAGGACGAATGCATCCTGTTCGGCGTCGTGGTCGACCGGAACTTCACGCGCGACCGCGATGTGGAACCTTCCACGTCCGTAAAGTTCCGCGTTGTGCTACAAACACTTGGCTAGAAAGAGCCGGATCGCCGGTGGCGGGCTATCGTTGTACCGGCATGACAAGGGTCGCGATGCGTAGTGTCGCGGCGAAACGACCCGCGAGGGGACGGGAACGAGTTGACCAATTGCGAGTGGCCAGGGTTTAGCGCGTGGGCAACGTGGCGCCGGGCGGCGTCGCTGGTGGTGTTGCTCCTGCTCGGCAGCCTGATGTTGGCGGCGCGCCCGGCGTCCGCGCAGCAGGTGCAGTCGATCGCGGCCATCGTCAACGACCAGGTGATTTCCGGTTTCGACGTCGAGCAGCGCACCAAGCTGGTGATCGTGTCCAGCCGCCTGCGCGATACGCCGGAAACGCGGCGTCGGGTCCGGAACCAGGTCCTGCGCAACCTGATCGACGAGGCGCTGCAGTTGCAGGAGGCGCAACGCACCGGCATCCGCGTCAGCGACCAGGACGTCGCCCGCGCTTTCGCCACCCTGGAGCAGCAGAACCGCATGCCGCCCGGCGGGCTGGAGCGGTTCCTTGCCTCGAACGGGATCGCCCGGGAGTCGCTGGAGCGACAGATCACCACCGAGATCTCGTGGGCGCGGCTGATCGGACGGCGGATCAACCCGACCGTGACCATCGGCGACGACGAGATCGACGAGACCCTGGCGCGGCTGCAGGGCAACGCGGACGCCGAACTGTCGCGCGTTGCGGAGATCTTCCTGCCGGTCGACTCGCCGAACGAGGAGGCCGAAGTCCTTGCGGCCGCCTCCCGCCTCGTGCAGCAACTGCGCGGCGGCGCAAACTTCGGCGCCCTCGCCCGCCAGTTCAGCCGGGGCGCCACCGCCAGTTCCGGCGGCGATATTGGCTGGGTCCAGGCCGGCCAGCTCGCCGACCGGCTCGACCAGGCGCTGGCCAACCTGCCCGCCGGCGAGATCACCGACCCGATCCGCTCCACCGGCGGCTACTACATCCTCCAGCTTGTCGATCGTCGCCGCCCCGGCCGGACGGACCCGATGCAGGTCACGCTTGGCCTGAAGCAGATCCTGACCAAGGCGCCGGCGGAGCCGGATGCGAAGCAGGCGGTGCTCGCCGCAGCCGCCGCGGTCGCCAGCGATACACAGGGTTGCGAGGGCCTCGACGCCGCCGCCAAGCGCGTCGCCGAAGCGGCGCAGGTCATCGACCTGGGACAGATCAAGCTCGGCGAGATGCCGGAAACGATCCGCACCGCCGTCGCCGACCTCGAGCCGGGTCAGCTTTCCAAGCCGCTCGAAATCGGCGGCAACGTGGTCCTGCTCGCCGTCTGCGAGAAGGAGGCGCCGGAGGTCGAGGCGCCGAGCCGCGAGAAAGTCGCCGAGCAATTGCGGCGTCAGCGTGCAACACTGCTGGCCCATCGCTACTTGCGCGACCTGCGTCGCGCCGCGGTCGTGGAACTGCGCTGATGATAAGAACCGTCGAACTGCCGCCTCTGGCGATCACCATGGGAGAACCGGCCGGCATTGGCCTGGAGGTGACGCTCAAGGCCTGGAAGCGACGCCAGCGGCTCGACCTGCCAACCTTTTTCCTGATGAACGACCCGGCGCGCGTCGCCGAAACCGCCCGGATGCTCGACATCGACGCCAAGGTCAGCGAGATCGACACGCCGGGCCGGGCGCTGAGCCGGTTCGACGAGTCGATCCCGGTGTTGCCGGTGTCGATGAAGGCGCCGGTGGTCTACGGCAAGCCGAACCCGGAGAACGCCCCGCTGGTGATCGAGTCGATCGAGCAAGCGGTGAAGTTCGCGCTCGCCGGCGACGTGGCCGGCATGGTCACGCCGCCGATCCACAAGGGCGTGCTGCTGCGCGCCGGATTCGAGCACCCGGGCCATACCGACTTCATCGCCGAGCTCTGCAACGCCAAGGGCAAGGCGGTGATGATGGTCTCCTGCCCCGGCTTTCACTCGATCCCGGTGACGGTGCACATGCCGTTGAAGGAGGCGCTGCGCAAGCTGACCAAGAAGCGCATCGTCGACACCATCCGGACTGCCGACCACGCGCTGCGGCGTGACTTCTCGATCGAGGAGCCGCGTATCGCGGTCGCCGGCCTGAACCCGCATGCCGGCGAAGGCGGTCTGCTCGGGCGCGAGGAGATCGACATCATCGAACCCGCGCTGGAGGAAGTGGCAAAGCTGGGGATTCCGGTGGCCGGGCCAATGCCGCC
>CAZVLI010000180.1:0-7442 GCA_964627965.1 uncultured Rhodospirillales bacterium | reverse complement strand
AGCGGCAGCCGCTGCGGCGGCCGCGCCTGCGAGACCCGGCCGCACTTCCCCGGCCTCGGCGTCGTGTCAAAGCACGACAAGCGGGGCTAGGCGTCGGTCAGGATATCAAGCAGCAGCGCGTTAAAGGCATCGGCGGCCTCGTAGGCGACCCAGTGCCCAGCGCCGGGAATGACGTGCACCGTGGCGTCGGGGTGGGTTTCGGCCAGGTACGCCCGGACGCCGACAAGGTCGGGGTGCAGCGTCACGTCCTGCTCGCCGAAGACGCAGGTCAGGCGACAGGGCAGGCCATGCAGGCTTTCCGACAAGACCCGCGTGCGGGCGATGCCGCGCGAGCGCAGCCGCGTCCTGACGATGTTCTTCATGTGCAGCGCCAGCGCCAGGTCGTCGACGGCGGCGGGGTCGTGCACCATCAGCTTCTGCAGGTTGCGGCGGTAGAGCGGCGCGGCCTCGGCCGGCGGCATGTCGAGCGGCACGTTGACCAGGTCGTTGGCCGGCCCGCCGCCGGTCAAACCCAGGATCGGCACGCCGGCCAGGGTCAAACTGCGGATACGCACCGCCTGGGCGTGCGCGACGAGGCCCGACAGCACGCCACCGAACGAGAACGACACCAGGTCGAAGCCGTCGCCATCCGGGATCACCGCATCCAGGCCGGCGGACAGCACCGCCGCCAGGCTCGGCGCGTCGGCCGGCGCGGGCGGATCGGCGGAATCGCCGCAGCCCGGCAGGTCGGGCGCAACGACGCGGTAGTGCGGCTCCAGGGCGGGGATCGTGCGCACCCAGTGGTTCCACGCGCCCGAGCCGCCGTGCAGCAGCACGACCCAGGGGCGATTCGTGCCCGCGCCCCACAAACGCCAGACCATCTCGCCGTCGCCGCAGGGCGTGCGTCGCGTCTCGCAGCGGGCGAGAAGCGAATCCAGGGCAGCTTCGGGGGCCGTCATGCCCACCATCTCGCCGCGCGTCGTTCAGGCGTCGGCATATTTCTCGATGGTGTCCTTCCAGGCGCGGGCGTCCTCCGGGCCGGCGATGACGGTGCCGAGCCCGGCCACCGGCGAGACCGGGACCAGCAGCCGGTTGACTCCGATCGCCGCCAGGTCGGGGATGGTGGAGAGATCGTCCGGCAGGCTGGTGGTGAACTCGATGGCGTCCGGGTCGCGGCCGTTCTCCTCGGCCGTGCGGCGCACCAGGTCGAACAGATCCTTCGACGCGCCGCGCGCCGGGAAGAAGCCGTCGCCGAGCCGGCCGGCGCGGCGGGCGGCGGCCTCGGAATGGCCGCCGACGATGATCGGCACCGAACCGTTCACCGGCTGCGGCCGGCAGTAGGCACCGTCGAAGTTCACGAACTCGCCGTGGAAGCTCGGCACGTCGGCGCCCCAGAGCTCGCGCAGGACGGCGACATACTCGTCGGTGCGGCGGCCGCGCCCCTCGAACGGCACGCCGATGGCGTCGAACTCCTCGCGCAGCCAGCCGACGCCGATGCCGAGCAGCACGCGCCCACCCGACATGTGGTCCAGCGTCGCGATCTGCTTGGCCGCGACCACCGGGTTGTGCTGCGGCAGGATGACGATGCCGGTGGCCAGCTTGATCCTCGACGTCCGGGCCGCCGCATAGGCCATCCAGATCAGCGGATCGGGCAGCGGGATGTCGTCCTTGCCGCCGGCCATCTTGCCGTCGGCCGAGTAGGGATAGGCGCTCTCGTAACCGGCCGGCACCACCGTGTGCTCCACCGTCCAGGCCGATTCGAAGCCGGCCTCCTCGCCCGCCTCCAGCAGATCGACCGCCTGCGCCGGATCGACGAAGCGGCCGGTGTTGCAGTACCGCAGTCCGAATTTCATGACGTTCCCCGTTTATGTCTGTCGTTGGTTGTTTGCGGCGGCCGGGGTCAGGTGCAGGCAGCCCCGTCCAGCACGGACCGAAGATCGTCGCAGAGTTGATCCGAGGCCACCTCGCAGGGCTTGGACACCCCGGTGTAGCCGAAGAAGCTGTGATTGAGGTGCGGATAGTCGCGCAAGGTCAGCGGCACGCCGGCATCGCGCAGCAGCTCGGCGAAGGCCATGTTGTCCTCGTAGAGGAAGTCGTGCTGGCCGACGCCCATGACCACCGGCGCGACACCGGCAAGCGATGCCACCGCCGGCGATGCACGCCAGTCGTTGGCAACGGTGGCGAAGTCCGGGCCGAGATACTTGGCGACAACGGTATCGCCCGATCCCGCCGCACCGGCGGCGAGCCGGCGCAGGTCGGTGGCGGCATAGATCAGCAGTTGCGCCGCCAGCGGTATGTCGTTGTCGCGTGCGTAGAGCGCCGTCGCCGCGGCGAGGTTGCCGCCGGCGCTGTCGCCAGCGACGACGAGCCGGGCCGGGTCGCCACCGAGTTCAGCGATGTTGGCGCGCGTCCAGTCGAACGCCGCGAAAGCGTCGTCCACCGCCGCCGGGAACAGGTGCTCCGGCGCCAGCCGATAGTCGACGTTGACGACGACGGCACCGGTGCGGTTGGCGATGCGGGCCACGTGCGCCGCATGCGAGTCCAGGTCGCCGATGATCCAGCCGCCGCCATGGTAGTAGACCACCGTCGCGGTCGCCGGCCCGTCGACAGGCCGCACGATCCGCACCGGAATGTCGCCGGCCGGTCCGGGGATCGTGCGCGCCTCGATCCCACCCACCTCAATGTGCGGCGCCGGGTAGATCTCCCGGCGGATCTTCCAACCACGCGCGCGACATTCCTCGCCGGTCGCGCCCTGGTAGGGGTCGGGATAGTCGCCCTCCACCTTCTTTCGGTCGAGCGCTGCAACGGTCGGATCGAGCATCTGGCGACTCCCTGTACGGCGCCGGCCAACCGGCACCGGGTCACGGTAGCGCGGCGGTCGCCGCGGACTCAATCGATCCGCGGTCGAAGCGGATTTGCCGGACCCGGTGCCGCCGCCTAGCATTGGCCCATGTTGGCCATGAACCACCGGAGGCGCCGGCGATGACTGCTGCGCAAAAGCCCGCCACCCCGCAGGTCGCGATCGTCACCGGCGGGTCGCGCGGCATCGGCCGCGCCATCTCCACCCGTCTGGCCGCGCAAGGTGCAGCCGTCTGCGTCAACTATACGGCCCAGGCGGAACCCGCCGAGTCGCTGGTGGCGGAACTGCAGGCCAAGGGCGCGAAGGCCTTCGCGGCGCGCGCCGACGTGTCGGACGCCGCCGAGGTCGAGTCCCTCGTCGCCCAGACGGAAGCCGAGCTCGGGCCGCCGACGATCCTTGTGAACAACGCGGGCGTCTCCATGCCCGCCACGCTGGAGACCTATGACGAGGCGGCACTGGACCGGATGCGCCGGGTCAACGTCAACGGCGTCATCAACACGATCCGCGCCGTCGCCCCCGGCATGAAGACGCGCGGCTACGGCCGCATCGTCAACGTCGCGTCCAACGCCGCCATCGGCACCGCCCTGCCCGGCACCACCTTCTATGCCGCGAGCAAGGCGGAGGTGCTGATCCTGTCGAAGCGCTTCGCGATGGAGCTGGGCCGCGACGGCATCACCGTGAACGCGGTCTGCCCCGGCTGGATCGTCACCGACATGACCCGACGCGGCGCGACGGACGAGGAGTTCGCCGAGCGCGTCGCCGGCATGGCCGAGCGCACCATGGTCGGCCGCGCCGGCGCGCCGGACGATATCGCCGCCGCCGTCGCCTTCCTCGCCAGCCCGGAGGCCGGGTTCACCACCGCGCAGGTGCTGACCGTTGACGGCGGCCGCAAGGACTACATCGGCCACGGCTGACCCAGGCGTTCACATGAGACTTCATTACGGCTGGTTCATCGTCATCTACGGGATGGCCGCGTCCTGCGTCAGCGTCGGCAGCCTGCTGGCGCTGTCGGTATTCCTGGCGCCCGTCTCGACCACGTTCGGGGCTTCGCAGGCGGGCATCGCCAGCGTGTTCAGCTTCGCCTTTCTCGCCATGGGCGTCGCCGGTTTCGGCTGGGGCGCGCTGGCCGACCGCTACGGCACCCGCATCGTCGTCCTGACCGGCGGCCTGCTGCTTGGGGTCGGCCTGCTGGCGTCGAGCCGGGCGACCAGCCTGCTGGAATTTCAGATCCTGTTCGGCGGCGTGGTCGGCGCGGCGACAGGCAGCGGCTTCGCGCCGCTCACCGCCCTGACGTCGAGCTGGTTCACGCGCAACCGCAGCCTCGCGGTCGCGTTGGTATCGGTGGGAATGGGCGTCGGCACCGTGACCATGGCGCCGCTGGCGGGCATTGTGATGGAAGCCTACGACTGGCGCACCGCGCTTGTGGCGCTGGCCATCATTGCCTTCGCTGTGATGGTCCCGGGCGCGCTGCTGCTGCGGCCGGCACCGACGCAGGCCCCGGCCAACCCGGGTGGCGCCTACGCCGAGGTTTCGATGAGTGTCGGCCAAGCGTTCCGCTCGCCGCAGCTCGCCGCCATCGCTCTGGTCTTCTTCTGCTGCTGCGCGGCGCATTCCGGACCGATCCTGCACATGGTCAACTACGCGGCGATCTGCGGCGCGTCGCCACTGGCGGCGACCGGGATGCTCAGCACCGCCGGCACCGGCGGGCTGGTCGGCCGCATCGTCTTCGGGCTGATCGCCGACCGCGTCGGCGCCAAGCAGACGCTGGTCACCGGCCTCTTCCTGCAGGCAGTGACCATCGCGCTCTACGCCACGACCCGCGACCTCGAGTGGCTCTACCTCCTGTCGGTGTGCTTCGGCCTGGCCTATGGCGGCGTGATGCCGCTCTATGCCGTTCTGATCCGCGAGTATTTCGGCGCCCGCATCATGGGCACCACCTTCGGCGCCGTGACCATGATTTCCAGCATCGGCATGGCGCTGGGGCCGCTGGCCGGCGGCTGGCTGTTCGACAACTACGCCAGCTACACCGGCATGTATCTCGGCGCCGGCGCGATCGGCCTGGGCGGCATGCTGATCGCGCTCACCTTCCGCCCGCCACGAAGCGCGGTCATCGCCGTCCCGGCGTCAGCCTAGGTCGTCGAGCGGCCAGATCGGTCGGCGCACCTTGCGATAGGGGAAGCGGGCGAAGTCGGGCGAGACCAGGCCGCCGCTGTCGCAGACCACCACCTCGCCGGCCAGCGGCTGGAACGCGGCGCGGAAGTGGTGCGAGGACTTCACCGCCACCACCGCGCATGTCGCCGGGTCGATGCCCTGGCTGAGGAAGGCGTTGCGGTCGGTGACCTGGAGGTTGTTCGAGGCGACTACCACGCGCACGCCACCGACGCGGACCACGGCGGTCGGGCCGAGCGACACCTTGATCCCCGCCCACATCGGCCCCTCGCAGACGAAGGCACCGTCGCTCACGGACTCCACGGTGCCGGTCACGTCGAGCGCGGGACCATAGCCAGCGGGATCGACCCTGGCCCCGAGCGCGAGCGCAACCTCGGCGCCGATGCCAGCATCTATGGCCCGGCCCGCCGACTCGGGATCGTAGATCGCCGCCAGTGCCGCGTTCTGCAGGCCGGCGTCGAGCATCGCGCGCAGCAGCGCCACGCCATCGCCGTAACCGCCACCGCCGGGATTGTCGGTGGTGTCGCCGATCACCAGCGGCCGGCCGACGACGGCCTGTCGCGCACGGCCCATCGTCTCGTCCAGCGACAGCAGCGACACCGTGCGCTCGCCGCGTCGCGCCCAGACGTCGTCCATCAACGCCTCGGCCAGGCCGGGGCGCGGGGCGACGTCGCTGACCACGGTGACGCTAGGCCCGGTCTCGGCCAGATCCGCCCAGGGGAAGCCGGCGCACACCGTCACCGCCAGCACCGCCGGATCGCTGGCGACCATGTCGGCTGCGCGGGCCAGGAAGTCGACCATTGGCCCGGTCTGGGTCACGCCGTTGTTGCAGCCGGTGAGCATCGGCCGGCGCGCCACGGTCGAGACCGGCCGAATCTCGCCGGCCATCGCGCGCTGCAGCAAGTCGGCGGCTTCGGTGGCGATCTCGTACTGGTCGATGTGCGGATAGGTCCTATAGGCGAGCACGATGTCGGCGTGGCGCGCCATGGCGTCGGTGACGTTGGCGTGCAGGTCCATGGTGATGGCGATGGGCACGTCCGGGCCGAGCCGGTCGCGCAGCCGCGCCAGCAGGTCGCCCTCGGCATCGTCCCGGTCGACCGTGACCATGGCGCCGTGCAACGCCAGCAGCACGCCGTCGATTCTATCGTCACAGGCATCGAGAACCGCGCCGGAGAGTTCCGCCCAGGCCTCCGGGCGCGCCGGGCCGGCCGGCGTGGCGTGCGTGGCGATGGGCTGCACCAGGTCCCAGCCGTGGCGCGTGGCGGCGTCGAGGTGGGCGCCGATCTCGGTCCGGGTGCCGGCCATGTTCGCGGCGATGTCGGCACCGCGATACAGGTAGCGGGCGACGAAGTCGTAGACGCCCAGCGTGATCACCGAGAAGGTGTTGGTCTCGTGACTGACCTGGGCGGACAGAACCCGACGCATGTGCAATCCCCTCGCTGTGCGGCGCCACTATACGCCGGCGCTAGCCAAGCGCGGCCGCGCGCGGCAGGATCGCGGCCATGACAGATCTCCTCACCATCGACCAGGTGCGCGCCGCCGCGGAAACCATCGCGGGACAAGTGCTGCGCACGCCCGCCGTCGCCAGCCCCGGGCTTGCGGCGCGGCTCGGCTGCCCGGTGACGCTCAAGCTCGAACTGCTGCAGAAGTCGGGCTGCTTCAAGCCGCGCGGCATCGTGAACAAGATCGCCGCGCTGAGCCCCGAGGAGCGTTCCAAGGGCCTGATCACCGTGTCGGGCGGCAACCACGGCATCGCCACCGCGATGATCGCGCGCGAGATGGGCTTGGCGGCCACCATCGTCATGCCGGAGAAGGCGCCGGAGCGGTCGAAGGATCGGATCCGCAACGACGGCGCCAACCTGATCCTGGTCGCCGACGTCTCCGAGGCCTTCCAGGCGGCCGAGGCCGAGCGCGCCAAGGGCCTTACCTACCTGCACTCCTACGACGACCCGTTGATCATCGCCGGGCACGGCACGGTCGGGCTGGAGCTGCTGGCCGACGATCCGGACCTGACGGATGTGCTGGTCTCGATCGGCGGCGGCGGTCTGATCTCGGGCGTCGCTACCGCGCTGAAGGCGCTGAAGCCGACGATCCGGGTCTGGGGCGTGGAGACCGAGGGCGCCGAGGCGATGACGCAGGCCCTGAAGGTCGATGCGCCGGTCAACGTGAAGGTCACTTCGATCTCCTCGACGCTGGGCGCACCGAACGCGACGGAGCGCACACTCGCGCACGTGCAGGCGCTGGTCGAGCGCGTGTTGCTGGTGCCGGACCGCGATGCGGTCGCCGGCATGATCGCGCTGGCCGAGGACGCCAAGCTCTGGGTCGAGCCGGCGGCCGGCTGCCTGGTGCCGGCGGCCGAGGCGGTGCTGCGCGAGGTCGGCCCGGCGGCCCGGCTGGGGCTGGTGATCTGCGGCGGCAACGTCACGCATGGCGA
>CAZVLI010000179.1:0-7468 GCA_964627965.1 uncultured Rhodospirillales bacterium | reverse complement strand
GATCGAGGCGACGCACCAGTGCATGACCACGCGCGGCGTGCACAAGCCGGGCGTCTCGATGGTCACGAGCTGCATGCTCGGCGCCTTCCGCACCAACTCCGATACCCGCCGCGAGTTCCAGTCGATGGTCCACGGCGGCTAGGTCCGTCTTGCGACAAACGGTCCCAGCGACGGCGGTGGTATTTCCAGCCGTGAAACTTACATTGCGCGGGGTGTCGCGATGCTGCCGAAGAGGACAACGATGCGTTTCACGATGTCGATGATGGGTGCCGCCGTCGCCGCCGCGTTGCTGGCGGGTCCGGCCTGGGCCGATGGCGATGCTGACAACGGCGCCAAGGTGTTCAAGAAATGCAAGGCGTGCCACACGCTGGAAGTCGGCGGCAAACACCGCGTCGGTCCCAACCTGGGCGGGATGTTCGGGCGCACGTCGGGCACCGCGGAGGGCTACAAGTACTCCAAGGCGATGAAGGCGGCGGAGATCGTCTGGGACGAAGAGACCGTCGACGCCTACCTCGCGGCACCGCGCAAGTACATCCCGAAGAACAAGATGGCCTTTGCCGGCCTGAAGAAGGCCTCTGACCGGGCCGACGTGATCGCCTACCTAAAGGAAGCGACGGCGGAGTAGCCGTCTACAGGGCGACGCCGTCGCCCTGCTGCGTGCGCGCCTTGTTGACCGCCTTGTGCAGGGCGGCCAGCAGGTGCTTGCCGGCCTCGCCGCCGTCGCCGGCCAGGCCGTTGGCCAGGATCACGACGATGGCGTCGACGTGCACGCGGATCACGTCCAGCCTGGCGTTCGCCAGGTCCGGCTCGCTGTTGATGAAATCGCACAGCGAGTTGCCGACCTCGCCGATCATCGGAAACGAGAACTGACCGGCGAGCGACTTCAGGTCGTGCGCGACCTTGTTGATCTCGGTGACGTGCTCGGCGACTGCCTCTGGCTCGGCCTTGTTCGCCGCCGCCAGATGGCCCGCCAGCTTTTCCACGTCGGCCTGCATCCAGTCGGTCGACTCGGTTTCCAGCTTGGCGAGCGCGACGTCCGCCTTTTCCTGCATTTCTTCCAGGCTGATACCGCCGGTACTGGGGACTTTCGCGCGGAACGTGTTCGGCGGCGAGAAGCGGCGAACGGGCGCGGACTGGTTCATGATCGGCTCATCGTCCTGGGCTCCGGCGGCCGTACAGGGCCGGAGGCGGTGGGTCTCGGGGCGAACTGAGCCTCAGCGTGGCGCAATCTGGCAAACGATTCCTTAACGTCGCTCGCCGGCGCGGCATTTTCAGTTCAGGGCTTGAACCGTTGTGCCGACGTGCTTATTTGCGAATTATTCGCAATACAAGGCACGTCCGATGCTGCGAGACCTTCTGAAGACGGCGAGCTTCGCCATCCTGCATTTCGCGGTCGGTTTCGCGATCACCTATATGCTCACCGGCTCCGTGCTGGTGGCGACGGGCGTCGCTTTGCTGGAGCCGGCGGCGAACACCGTGGTGTTCTTCCTGCACGAACGCGTCTGGCGCCGCTGGGCGGCGGCTAGCTGACCTCGCGGGCCATCTCGGCCGCCTTGTCCAGCATCGGCAGGATCTTGTCGCGGCCCTCCGAGGGCAGGGCGACGACCGCCCGGGTCATGCCGGCGTCCTGCATCGTCTTGCCCTTGTCCGCATCGGTGCCGGTGCCGAAGGCGGTCAGCGTGACGCTGTCGGCCGGCCGGCCGGATTCGGCCAGCATCTGGCGGAAACCCGGCAGCATGTCGACGACGTCGCCGCCACGGCCGGCGATCGGCATCCAGCCGTCGCCGTAGCGGATCGCGCGCCGGGCACCGTGCGGGAAGCCGCCGCCGACGATGATCGGCGGGTGCGGCTTCTGCACCGGCTTCGGCCACTGCATCATCTCGTCGAAGTTCACGAACTCGCCGCTGTATGACGGCTTGCTGCTGGTCCAGATCGTCTTCATCGCCTCGACCCGTTCGCGCATCAGCTTGAACCGGGTCGAGAAGTCGGTGCCGTGGTCGGCCATCTCCTCTGCGTTCCAGCCACCGCCGATGCCGAACAGGAAGCGGCCGTTGCTGAACTGGTCGATGCTCGACACTTCCTTGGCGAGGTGGATCGGGTCGCGCTGCACCACCAGGCAGATGCCGGTGGCGAGCTTGATCTTCGAGGTGACCGTGGCGGCTGCGGTCAGCGCCATGAACGGATCGAAGGTGTCGTAATACTGCTTCGGCAGCTCGCCGCCGCCCGGCCACGGCGACTTGCGGGAGGTCGGGATGTGGCTGTGCTCCGGGAACCAGAGCGATTCCAGGTCGCGCGCCTCGACCTCGCGCGCCAGGTCGGCTGGCGAGATCGAGTAGTCGGTGGGGAACATGGCGATGCCGACATGCATGTGTGCTTCTCCCGAGATGTCGCTCTTTCAGACCAGCATACGCCAGCTACCTGTCTCGGTGTGAGCCGCAATCGCCGACGACGTCGCGATCTGGACGGGTGATCGGCGTGTCGCCGCAGGCTACAGCGCAGGTGGGCCCATACTGCGGTGCGAAATGCGACGTCGGCGGATAAGGCGTTGATCGTAATAAGATTTTCCGGATATCCCACGGGGTGATGACCAATCGCGGGTGTCGGGCCACCTTACGAGTGGCGTGCTGCGCCTGGTCGTGGCCAACATTGGCTATTTCGCAACTTATTGAAACAACTGGCATAATTCGACCACA
Source organism: uncultured Rhodospirillales bacterium (assembly GCA_964627965.1). Lineage (GTDB taxonomy): Bacteria > Pseudomonadota > Alphaproteobacteria > JAVKFY01. The sequence goes on along the minus strand of CAZVLI010000179.1, from coordinate 4,775 downwards.
ACGTCACTCGCATGCGGCCCCGGAAGTGGCATGCGAATTGCTGATAGATCGGGCAAGCACGCCGAAAGTGCGTGTTTCGAGGGCCAGAACGGGTCTCATAGTTTCTCGATGGGGAAAACGAGTATGAAGTCCATGCAGAGTTTTTTCGTTTCGACCGCCGCGGCCCTGGGTGTCGCGGCGATGCTCACCGCCCCGGCTGCCGCGACAGAGCTTGGCTACGGTACGCTGGTCGGCACCTGGAATGGCAACATCTCCGGCGGTGACGCGACAGACATCAATGCCCCTGGGCCGGCCGCGCAGCGTGACCTTCTCGAAGGTCTGATCCGCGACGCCTGGGATGGCGATCCGAACGGCCCGATGGCGCCGTTCTCGACGCTCGGCCTGGGCGGCGATCCGGATCCGCTGGTGAACAACCTGCAGCCAGCCGGCAAGGTCGACTGCGACTGCGACGGCACGAACGGCCGCATGAGCATCGATGCCGATGGCAACGATGGCGGCGAGTGGCACTACCTGACGCAGGCGGAGGCCGGCACCACGCCGCCGCCGACCGACGAGGTCATCGACCTGTACCTGCTGGTGAAGTACGGCAACTACTTCTCGGTCTGGTACTACGACAATGTCGACCCGACCGATGATTCGCGCGACAGCGGCCTGTACTCGATCGGCGACCCGACGCTCTACGGCTCTTCGTTCTGCGATGAGGGCTTCATCGACAGCAACCCGGGCGAGCGTTGCATTGCCGCCAAGTTCAAGACCGGCAACCCGAACACGACCGACGACGATCGCTGGGATCCCTCGGGCATCTCGCACGTCGAGGCCTACTGGCCGCGCCTGAACGGCCAGGACATTCCGGAGCCGGCCACGCTGGCGCTGTTCGGCATCGGCCTGGCGGGCCTGGGCGTGATGCGTCGCCGTCGCCGGGCGTAACGACCGACGAAACGGCTTCTCCTCCTCTCTGATGGCGTCTCGGGGCAACCCGGGGCGCCATTTTCGTTGTCTTGATGTAGACTTGCGGGCGATGAGCAGCGCCGACGCCTTTCCGGAACCGGGACACGACCACGGTGTTTGCGTCGCCGATATCCTGGCGGCCGCGGAACGTGTCTGTGCCGATCATCGTGTCCGGCTGACGGCGCAGCGCCGACGGGTGCTGGAGATCGTTGCGGAGAAGCACGCCGCCGTTGGCGCCTACGAGATCATGGACCGCATGGCCGAGCAGGGGCGGCGGCCGGCGCCGGTCACCGTCTATCGCGCGCTGGAGTTCCTGATCGACAACGGGCTGGTGCATCGGCTGGCCAGCCTGAACGCCTTCATCGCCTGCGCGCACCCCGCCGCCGAGCACGGCGCGCAGTTCCTGATCTGCCGGCAATGCGGCCGGGTGGCGGAACTGGCGGACGACGGCGTGCTCCGCGCGATCGGACGCGGCGCGGCGAAGGCCGATTTCGACGTCACGGCTCCAATGGTGGAGGTGGTGGGGACCTGCGCGCCCTGCCGCAGCAAGGCGACCTAGAGCGACGCGCGCTCGGTTTCGTCCAGGATCTGTTCCGCCCCCAGGTCGACCTGGGGATAGTTCACGCCTTCCAGCGTGAAGGCCGGATGGATGTCGAAGTCCTCGATGTAGACCGACAGCGCGCCGAGCTGCAGCTTCAGCTTTTCGATCAGCGGCCGGCAGGCGATGGTGTTCGTGTTCTGCAGCAGCAGGGCGTAGGAGTCCTCGCTCACGCGGGCCACCAGGTCGCTGTCGCGGACCGACTTCTGTAGCGTCCGCGCCACCTCGACCAGCAGGTTTGTCGCCGGCGTATAGCCGTGCTGTTGATAGACTTCGCGGTAGTTGGTCACGGTGACGAACAGCAGCGCGCCTTCCGCCATGGTGCGCTTGGCCTCGGCGACCACGACGCGGAAGAACTGCCGGAAACCGGCATTGTTCACCACACCCGTGGCGGTATCCACGCCCGGGCCTTCGCGCAGGCTGTCTTCCAGGTTCAGCAGGCGCTTGCCGTTCTTCATCCGCAGCCGCAGCTCGACGGTGTTGAGCGGCTTGGTCAGGTAGTCGTCGGCACCCGCCTGCAGCCCGGCCATCTGGCTGTCCTTGTCGGCCTTGGCGGCGTAGAAGATGATGTAGGTGTAGCGTTGCCGGCGCAGCTTGCGGATCGAGGCGCAAAGCTCCGGGCCGGTGAGGCCGGGCAGGTCCCAGTCCATGATCACGAGCCGGAACGGTTCGCGCTTGATCCGCTCGAAGGCCGAGCGGCCGTCATACTCGACCACAACCTTGTGGCCCCAGGTCTCCAGCTTCGTGCGCATCAGGCGCGCGAAAAGCTGATCACCGTCGACGACGAGTATCTTCATCGCGGATCCGCCACCACCGCGTCCCCCGGTCGGTGTCGCGGGCCAAGCCTCATTCCTGCTTGTCGCCCCCGGAGCCGGCGTTGCCGCCTTCCTTGTTCTCGGCGAGTTCGGGGATCAGTTCCTTCAGGCTCTCGATGAGCTCCTCGGTGCTGACCTTCTCCTTCGGCTCCGGCGGGTTCGAAATCACTGCGGCCTGTCCGGCCGGCGCGAAGAAGCCGCCACCACCGCGCGGCGTCGGCACATCGGTGCAACGCGGGTTGCAGGACATGGTCTGCTCCTGCTGCGCGCCGCCGCGTTGAATGGTGATGTGACGCGAGGTGATCGCCGTGACCACCAGCGGCCGGTGCATCAGCGCCTTGCCGTCGTCGTCGAGGATCCAGACGTCGGTCTCGCCAGGCTGACGTCCAAGAACGAACAGCACGCCCTCGCGCTCGATGATCACATCGGCGATCGACGGGTTGCCGACGAACACGACCGCCGGTTGCTGGTCGTCCTTCAGGCGCACGATGCGGGACTTGCCGACTTCGACCGCTATCGGGTCCCACGCGTGAGCCTGGCCGGTCATGAATATGGCCAGTGCGGCCAGGATCGCCAGTCCAAATCGAATTCGCATCGCGTCACCATTCCGCCATGTCGGCATTATCACGCCGGCGAACCGAATAATAGTTAACACAAGGACTTGGTAGGCGAAAAGGTATCTTTGCTTCAAGTAATCGGTGTCAATCATGGCGCGATTCGCGCCACCTTGCGACAACTTCGCACCGCAGCCCGGTCCGGCACTTGCCAGACGCCGGGGCAACACGTGGGACAAGGGGATTCTGCCAACCGCCAGAAAGGCTTGGCGCGGCTGTCCTCGCGCAGGACTCGGTCCCATGAGCGACTCTATGCTGTGCGTTCGCATGGCGCCTATAATCCGCGCGATGCGATTACGTAACGGTTTACTGGCAGCCGGATTCCTCGGCCTCGCGCTGGCCGGCTGTCAGGCCGTTGAGACGCCGGAGGAGACCGGCCTCAAGTCGCGCGTCGACAGCTCGATCCTGGAGGCGGCCCAGGCTTCCGAAGCACGTGGCGACTTCGGCAGCGCCGCCGGCTACTACAGTTCCGTCTACGAGCGCGATCCGGAGAACGCCGAGGTCGCGGTCGGACTGTCTCGCAACCTGCGTTACGTGGAGCGTCCGCGCGAGGCGGAAGCGATCATGGAGCGCGCCCTGCGCAAGTCGCCCAAGGAGCCGATCCTGCTGGCCGAGCGCGGCAAGGTCCACCTGGCCAACCTGGAGGCGGCGAAGGCGGTCGAGGTGCTGAGCCTCGCGGCGCAGGAAGACCCCGACAACTGGGATGTGCAGACAGCGCTGGCCGTCGGCTTCGACCGGATGTCGCTCTACGAGCAGGCCGAGCGGCACTACCTGCGTGCGCTTGAGCTGGCGCCCGACAACGCGGTGGCGCTCAACAATTACGGCTTGTCGCTGGCCCAGCGCGGCGACCTCAAGCGCGCGATCGAGATCCTTCGCCGTGCCGCCAGCCAGCCCAACGCCACGGCGAAGACACGGCAGAACCTCGCGTTGCTGTACGCCTTGTCGGGCGACCTGATCCGTGCGGAGGAGCTGGTTCGGCGCGATCTTCCGGCGGACATGGCCGACCGGAACATGGCGCACTACCGGCAGCTGGCGGCCAACCGCCGTTTCGCGGATGTCGCGGCGGTCACGCGCGAGGCGGCCGAACGCTCCAGCATCGGCGATACCGGGATCAAGGCCGCGCCGCTACCGCCGCCCGCCGGGGGCCCGCCGAAGCCGGCCGCGGATGCGAAGGCACCGAGCCCGACGCCGGCGGCAAAGGAACAGAAGAAAGAGGTGGCGAAGGCAGCCCCGGCCCCCATCAAGGCCGCGCCGCCGCCGGCTGCTACCAAGGAAACCAAGCCGCCGGCGAAGACCGCGAAGTCCAAGCCTACGGCCGCGGCGGCCAAGAAGGGCAGTGCACCGACGCCGCTGACCCCGGCGCCGTCGACGTCGAAAGCGCCGGCAGCGGCGGAGAAGGCGCCGGACAAGGTCGAGGCGGGCAAAGCAACGAAGCCGACGACCGTGGCGAAGGCCGCACCGACGGCGAAACGCGCGACCCGCGCCTACCAGCTACAGCTCGCCAGCTTCCGTCGCGAGGCGCAGGCGATGGCTGCGCGCAAGCTGCTGATGGTGCAGCACAAGGAGGTTCTGGGCGACCTCAGTCTTGGGGTGAGCCGGACCAATCTCGGCAAGCGTGGCGACTTCTACCGGGTGCTGAGCGATCCGCTCGCCACGCGGGCGGCGGCGGCGGACTTGTGCCGGGTGCTGAAGACACGCAAGGCCGACTGCATCCTGGTCCGCGCCAGCAAGCCCTGACGATCGGTTGTTTGATGGTTAGATCGCGGTGGCAAGCCGCGACGACTATCTGCGTGTCGGTTA
>CAZVLI010000178.1:0-7492 GCA_964627965.1 uncultured Rhodospirillales bacterium | reverse complement strand
GCGCAGCGTCTGGTACTTGCGTCGGACCCAGCCCATCGCGCGGCCCATCAGGTCCATCAGGGCGGCGTCCTTGCCGGGGCGGTTGACCGTGAAGCGGGCGTGGTCGCGCAGGAAGGCCTCACGCGCCAGGGCGCCGTCGGCCACCGCCAGCAACGGCTCGTACGAGGTATCGACGATCACGTCGGGAGTGTCCGTGTCGCCTGCGACCATGGTGACCCTGCCGTCGCGTGCGGTCAGCGTGTAGGGCTCGCTGTCGATCCGGATCACGGCCGTCACATCGTCGTCGGGGCGCACGACGCGCTGCGCCGCGCTCGACAGGGTGACGGCGACGGTACGCAGGTTGCCGGGCTTGCGCGGTGCTTCGTCCGGCGCGAAGCGACCGCCGAACAACGCCAGCTCGAACAGGATCGCCCGCGTGCGCTGACCCAGCTCGGTCAGGCGGTAGACCGTGACGCCATGCGCGCCCTCGGCTTGCTCGATCAGGCCATCGGCGGCGAGCTGGCGCAGCCGATCGGTCAGCAGGTTCGTGGCGATCCCGCTAAGTCCCTCGCGCAACTCGGAAAATCGTGCCGGCCCGGCATGCAGGTCGCGCAGGATCAGCAGCGTCCAGCGATCCCCAATGCGGTCCAGCGCACGGGCGATCGGGCATAGCAGGCGATAGCGGCGGGGTTCGGCCATGGACTCCATTCACGAAAACGTGAGGCTTAAATATAAACTTGGCACTTTATTTTTTAAACTAACACGCCACATTCAAGTCATGCCGCGACGGTCGCGGCGCGACCCGGCAACTCTAAGCGAGAGCCCTACGATGTCCACCAAGCCGAAGATCCTGGTCACCAGCGCCGCCGGCAAGACTGGCCAGCCGACGGTGCTGCAACTGCTCGACAAGGGCTATCCGGTGCGCGCCTTCGTGCGTCGCGAGGATGCCCGCGCGCGCCTGCTGGCGGCGGCCGGCGCCGAGCTCTTTATCGGCGACCAGTTCGCGATGGCCGACATGCGCCGCGCCATGTCTGGCGTGCAGCGCGCCTACCACTGCGCCCCGACGGCGCCGAACGGGCTGCACTTCGGCACCGTCTTCGCCGTCGCCGCCGCCGAGGCGCGGCTGGAGCATATCGTGCTGATGGGCCAGTGGCTGGCGCATGCCGAGCATGGTTCGGTGTTCACCCGCGAGGTGTGGCTGAACGAGCAGGTGGCCAAGCTGCTGCCCGACACCACGGTGACGGTGAACAACGTCGGCTGGTTCGCTGACAACTACTTCATGGTGCTGGAGGGCGCGGCGCAGTTCGGCCTGCTGACCATGCCGCTGGGCGACGGCGCCACGAAGAAGGACGCGCCACCGTCGAACGAGGACATCGCCGCGGTCAACGTGGCCGCCCTCACCGATCCGGCTGCACATGCCGGCAAGACCTATCGCCCGACCGGGCCGGCTCTGCTATCGCCTGACGACATCGCCGCCGCTATCGGTCGGGCGCTCGGGCGCAAGGTCACCTACCGCGACATCTCCGAGAAGCTCACGATCAAGGCGTTTCGGGCACAGGGCTACGGCGTGGCGCTGCAGACCCAGTTCCGCCGCTACGCCGCCGAGTACCGGCGCGGCGCCTTCGCCGTGAACGCACCGACCAATGTCGTCGAGCAGCTCACCGGCCGGCCGGCGGACGACTTCGAGGCCATCGCCCGGCGTGTCGTTGCCCAGCGCCCCGAAGCACGACGCACGGTCGGCAACAGGCTGCGGGCTCTGGCCCACATGGCGCGGATGCTGGCGACCCGTGCCTTCGATCCGGACATGGCGGAACACGAGCGCGATCACGTGCTGCTGCGCCACCCGCTGGCGGTACAGGAAAGCCCCGACTGGCGCGCCAGCCACGACCCCGCGGCCGGCTTCGTGCCGGATCGCCCCACGCCCACCCTCGCCCGCCAGGCGGGCTGACGCGACCAGGAGGACTACCGATGAGTGCAATGATGATCGCCCGGATCACGGTGAAGGACCCGGCGAAGCTGCAACACTACATGACCGAGACCGTGAAGGTTGCCCGCGACTACGGCGCCGAGATGGTGTTTCGCGGCCGCGCGGCGCGGGCGTTGAACGGCGCCGACGACCACGAGATCACCGTCGTCGCACGCTTTCCCAGCCTGGAGAAGCTCCACGCCTGGTACGACTCCGAGGCCTACGCGCCTCTGCTGGCGCTGCGCGACGAAGCCGCCGACATGCACATGACCAGTTACGAGGCGGTCGGCTAGCCGCCCTGGTTTCACCTGCCCTTGCGTTCCATACTTCGCCGTGAGCGAACGCGGAACGCGAGGGAGGCAGCGCCATGGAAATCGGCGTGCAGTTGATCTTTCAGAGCTTCGGCTACCCGGAGGGCTTCTCCGACCAGCAGGTGGTGGACGAGGAGGTGCATCTCTCGGTGCTGGCCGACGAGCTCGGTTTCGATGCGCTGTGGCCGGTGGAGCATCACTTCGAGGACTACTCGTTCTGTCCCGACAACACCGAATTCCTGGCCTACATCGGCGCCCGCACCAAGCAGATCAAGCTGGCGACGGGCGCGGTGATCCTGCCGTGGCACACGCCGCTGCGCGTGGCCGAGCGCATCGCCTTCCTCGATACCCTGACCGGCGGGCGGGTGATCTTCGGTATGGGCCGTGGCCTGTCGCGCAAGGAGTACGAGCCGCTCGGGATCCCGATGGACGAGAGCCGCGAGCGGTTCGACGAGGCGGCGCCGATGATCCTCAACGCGCTGGAGACCGGCTTCGTGGAGGGCGACGGCAAGTTCTATCCGCAGCCACGTGCGGCGATCCGGCCGAAGCCGACGCGGACGTTCAGGGGCAGGGCGTCGTCGGTGGCGATGTCGCCGGACTCGGCGGTGCAGGCCGGCAAGCTCGGCGTGCGCATGGTGCTGTTCTCCGAGAAGCCCTACGACCAGCAGTACCAGTCGATCGACCTGTACCGGCAGAGCTGGCGCGAGACGCACGGCACCGAGCCGCTGCCGCCGATGATCTGCGACTTCACCATGTGCCACGCCGACGCCGGCCGGGCGGAGGAACTGGCGCGCGAGCATATCGGCGGTTACCTCGCCAGCGTGCTGCACCACTACGAGATCGCCTCGGACCACTACAAGGAAACCAAGGGCTACGAGCACTACGCCAGCCAGGTCGACACCATCAAGAAGCTCGGCTTCGAGGGAATGTACGAGCGCTATCTCTCGGTGCAGTGCTGGGGCACGCCGGACCAGATCCTGGAGAAGTACGCGCAACGGCGCGAGGCGCTGGGCGCGTTCAACATCACCGGCTGCTTCCGCTATGCCGGCCTGCCGCTTGAGGAGGCGGAGGCGTCGATGCGGCTCTATGCGGCGGAAGTGATGCCGCAACTGCGGAAATGGGCGGCGGAGGACGAAAAAGCCGCCTGAACAAAATCGCGTCGGGGTGTGACGGCGGTCAATCGGCCACCGTCGAACCGCCCCCATCTGATGGTTAACGCCAAATTCATTAAGGGAGTTAGCCATGACCACGCATAAGACCACCACCGAGACCGAGATCCTCACGGACGAGGCCCTGGACCAGGCCCAGGGCGGTTTCTTCGCCTACAACCCCTCGTTCACCGGCGGTGTCCGCGTCGCGACCGGCGACGTCAACGGCGACGGCGCCGCCGAAGTCATCACCAGCCCCGGTCAGGGCGGTGGACCGCATGTCCGCGTTTTCGACGGCAGCTAATTTCTGAACCGAAACGATTTTTTCGAGGAGATACACTCATGACCAAGACGTTCGACAAGACCACCGAGACGCGCCCCGAGACGCTGACCGACGAGGCTCTGGAGCAGGCGCAGGGTGGCTTCTCCATCGATCCCAACGGCGAGCGCGTGGCAGACGGTGAAGGCAGCACCAAGATCATCACGGGCGCCGGCGTCGGTGGCGGCCCGCACGTGAAGGTGTTCAACGGCCGCACGTCCTAGCCGACATATCCGGATAGCAGGTATCAGGCGCCCCGTTGCCGCTGGCGACGGGGCGTTTCCGTGACCGGGCGGCGTGCTCCGTCCCGCCCGTCGGGCTCCGGTCGATAGCCTCTACTGGGAAGGGGCGCTTTCCTGCTTGCCGTGGATCAGGCGCCGGCGCAGCACGCCGGAGAGCGCGTCCATGGCGATCACAACCAGGATCGTCAGGATGATGATGTAGAAGGTGTTCTCCCAGTCTCGCGCGGTGCGCATGGTCTCCACCAACATCAGGCCGATGCCGCCGGCGCCGAGCGCGCCGATCACCGTGGCCGAACGGGTGTTGGATTCCAGGTAGTAGAGCACCTGCGACAGGAAGATCGGCAGGATCTGCGGGATCACGCCGAAGCGGTAGCGCTGGAACCGGCTGGCCCCGGTGGCGGCGACGCCCTCGACCTGCCGCTTGTCGATATTCTCCAGCGCCTCGGAGAACAGCTTGCCGAGCGTGCCGGTGTCGGTGAAGGCGATGGCCAGCGCGCCGGTCAGTGTCCCGAGCCCGAAGGCGCGGATGAAGATCAGCGACCAGATCAGCATGTCGATGCCGCGCAGCAGGTCGAACAGCCGCCGTACGGCGAAGCGCAACGTCATCGACGGCGTGAAGTTGGATGCCGCCAGCACGGCGAGCGGCAGGCCGACGAAGGCCGCCGTCAGCGTGCCGAGCAGCGCCATCATCACCGTCTCCAGCAGCGCGACGAAAACCTCGCCATGCTGCCAGTCGGGGTTGCGCCAGAAGGTGTCGAAGACGTAAGCGGCGTTCGACGTGCCCTCGTGCAACTGGCTGTCGTCGAGCACGAGGTCGAACACTTGCCCGGCCGACAGGCCATTAAGGTCCGAGTTGAAGGGGAAGAAAAAGTTCTCCCAGCCCAGGAAGTAGCGGTGGACCTCGATCTTCGCGACCGAGACCTGAACGCGGCGGTCCAGCGTCGGGCGGGCATCGAACTTGCGGTCGGTCACGCGCATCCACGGCGGCGGCGGCGCCTTGTGCGGCAGGGTGGTGACGATCTTGCGCTTGACCACCGCCACCTCGACGATGCCGTAGTCGGGCACGATGAAGCGCATCTTCTTGCCGGCGCCGTCGATCTCGACCGCGTAGCCGTCGCCGAGGTCCGTCGTCGCGCTGTCGCCATCGCCCAGCGTGACCCAGGGCGGCGGCTCGTCGTAGGTGGCTGTGCGCTCGCCCTCGATGGCGACCTCGACACCGCCACGTCGCAGGTCGGCGGTGATGTGCACCTTGTGCGCGACGGAGTCGGTGGCGAGCAGCACCGCGCGTTCCGGCCGGGCCTTGGCGATCAGCCCGCCGACGTCGAAGTCGATCCAGGCATAGGCGAGATAGGCGAGTGTTGCGAGGAAGACGACGACGTGCAGACGTGTCTGCTTGCGCACCGAGGCAAGGACGGCCGCGCGATCGGCAACGGGGGTCGCGACAGTCATCGCGACGTCTCCCCGCCCTCGACAAGCCGGCGGCGCAGGCGAGACGACAGCTGGTCGATCAGGAAGATCGAGAGTAGCAGCAGCACGAACAGGGCGGCGGTTTCGTCGCCGGCGCCCTTGCCCCAGCCGATGGTGCGGCGCAGCTCGGCGCCGATGCCGCCGGCGCCGACGAAGCCGAGGATGGCCGACGCGCGCACGTTGATCTCAAGGCGCAACAGGAAGTAGCTGAGATAGTTCGGCAGCACCTGCGGCAGGACGGCAAACTTCATCGTCTGGGTCCAGCTGGCGCCGACCGCGCGCAGGCCGTCGAGCGGCTTGCGGTCGATATTCTCGTTCACCTCGGAGAACTGCTTGCCCAGCGCGCCGGTGGTGTGGAAGGCGATGGCCAGCATCGCCGGCACCGGGCTGGAGCCGAGCACGAAGATCAGGAACAGCGCGATGATCAGCTCCGGGAAGGCGCGCATCACGTCCAGCGTGCGGCGCACGACCGGGAGCAGCGGCGGCCACAGGCTGAGGTCGCGCGTGGCCAGGAAGCCAAGCCCCATGGCGGCCAGGCCGCCGAGGATGGTGGCGACGGCGGCGATGTTCAGCGTCTCGATCAGCGCCGGCAGGAAGCGCCACATCAACGCGACGAAGTCGACCAGCCCGGCCTCCCAGGCCTCGACCACGATCTCGCCCGGATACTCGAAGAACCGGCTCAGGCCGGAGAAGAAGCCGCCGGAGTTCATCGAGCTGGCCTGGTTGTAGCCCAGCATCATCAGCGTCGCGAGGACTGCCAGGGTCGCCGCCGTATAGAGCCGGCGGCGCTTCTCCATGGCAACGATGTGGGTGTGCAGGTCGGCGGTCGACATCGTCCGGGGACTCGGGAGGTGAGGGATCAGAAAAGGAAACGGCGGGGCGGCACGCGACCGCCCCGCCGCCGTCGTGACGAAAGCCGGATCAGCTCTTCTTCGCCGACTTCAGGCGACGCGCCTCGATGATCGCCTCGTACGCGCTGTGGTCGATCGGGGCGATCCCCTTGATCTCGCCGGCCATCGCGCCGTAGGCGCACTCCGGATCCATCGACGCCATCGACGCCAGCAGGCCGACCATCTGCAGCTTGACCTTCTCTGGCAGCTTCTTGGCCAGCACGATCGGGCCCTCCGGGATCACCTTGGAGCGCCAGATCTCGCGCAGCTCGGTCATGTCGACCAGGCCGGCGTCGGCGGCCTTGCGCAGCGCGCCGGAGTTGAAGCCGTCTTCCCAGGCGCCGAGGCCGTCGGTCCAGGTCACGCCGGCGTCGATATCGCCGTTCATGACCGCGACGATGGTCTGCTCGTGGCCGCCGGTGAAAACGACCTCGCCGAAATACTTGCCGCTCTCCATGTCGTAGCCGGCCTGCGGAATCTCGATCGACGGGATCAGGTAGCCTGAGGTCGAGTTCGGATCGCCGAAGCCGAACTTCTTGCCCTTCATGTCGTCGAGCGACTCGATGCTCTTGTCGATGCGGGCGATGCCGACCGAGTAGTAGCCGTACGAGCCGTCGACGTTGATCTTCACCAGCACCGGCTCGACCGCATCCGGATTTGTCAGGTAGACCTTGGCGTAGCCCGAGGCGCCGAGCCAGGCCATGTCGAGCGTGCCGCCGAGCAGGCCCTCGATCACGCCGTTGTAGTCCGCCGGGGCGAACAGCTTGGTCGGCACGCCGAGCAGCTCCTCGGTCTTCTCGCGCAGGCACTCGTTGGAGCGCAGGCGATCGGAGGCGTTCTCGCCGCCGAGCAGGCCGATCCGGAACTCCTTGATCATCATGTCGTCGGCCATCGCCGACGTCGCCGCGAACGCGGCGACGGCCACGCTGGCGAGCAAGGTGGTGAATTTCATTTGGCTCTCCCTTGTTCTACGGGTGGCGCCGCGGCGACGGCCGCTGCGCTATCCGGCTGGCACGGGCGCCAGTCCGGAGCCGGCACCCACAGGGCGCTCGGCGATCGAGGTCGACGTCACCGTCTCGTCGAGATGTTCGGTGCCGTAGATGTCGCGGACGGTCTGGTTGGTCAGTTCGTGCGCCGGCCCGTCGAAGACGATGCGCCCGCGCAGCATGC
>CAZVLI010000177.1:0-7500 GCA_964627965.1 uncultured Rhodospirillales bacterium | reverse complement strand
AGGTTCGGTTCGGAGTCGACGGCGTTGATGCGGGATACCGGCACCGTTCGGGAACGCTCGTGGCAGCTTTCGGTCGCGGCGCGGCTGGCGGTGGCCCAGGGACGCACGGCCGACGCGATGTCCCTGCTCGACGATGCGCTCGCCGCCAGCAAGGCCACCAAGGAAGAGCACCTGATGGCGGAGGTGCATCGCTTCCGCGCAAGATTGCTGCCCGACGACAAGGCCATACCGGAGCTACAGACCGCGATCGCGGTGGCGCAACGGCAACAGGCAAAGTCGCTGGAACTGCGTGCTGCGATCGACCTCGCGCGGCGCCACCAGCATGCCGGCGACGTTGCGGCGGCGCGCGACGTGCTCCAGCCGGTGGTCGACTGGTTCACCGAGGACGACGGCGACCGGGCGCTGGCCAGCGCCCGCAAGCTGCTGGCCCGCCTGCAATAGCACCCAATACCTTTAGTGCAGTCGGCTTGCGAGGCTTAGCAACTCGCTCGTCGAGGGCGTTATATGATATTGTACTTACTCGCGTTATGCGGGCATACTATGCCCCGCGTACCACCTGGTGGCCTTGAGAGCGCTTCGCTGACGATCTGAGGCGCGTTGAACGCGGATCCCACGTTCTGGAGGAACGCACCGATTGTTCCGACGGCCGTGGGGGCTCCGCTCATGTTGCGTGCGCAAGTCTACATGTACCTGAATCAGCAGTTCGGCGCGCCACGACGGGTCGAGACCGCAACCTACACGGCGCATGAGGACAACTTCCAAGGCCATACGAATACGCTACTGACGCGTTTCGAGCAGTTCGTGTCGGCGGACGTGCGCGTTCTGCTGATCGGCTGCAATGATGGGGTCGAAATACCCTGGCTTGCCGAACGCGCCCAGAGCGTCCACGCGGTCGACGTGACGTCAGCCAAGATCGAGCGCGCTGCTGACCGGGCGGCCGGCTTCGCGAACGTGACATGTGATGTGGTTGACGGGCTCACGCTGCCCTACGCGGACGACAGTTTCGACTTCCTGTTCATGCACAATGTCTGCGAGCACATCCTCAATCTCGAGGCGTGCTTTCGTGAGTACCATCGCGTTCTTGCGCCGGGCGGCAGGTTTTTGAACTCGTTCGCGCCCCTGTTCTATTCGCCCTTCGGCGCGCACATGGCGGATGCGCTGACGCTGCCGTGGGGCCACCTGTGGCTCGGTCCCAGGGCCGCGGCCGAGGTGCGCAATCGCTACTATCCCGGCGTGGCCTCCGCGCAGGACTGGGCCGACCTCGGACTGAATCGGGTCACGGAGCGGCGGTACCGGCAGGTCGTCGATGCCCTTGGCTTCGCTCATGAGTCGTACGAGATCGAAACCAGCCGCGGAACGCCACTGGTGCGGCACGTGCCGTTGCTCCGCAACCTGTTCATCCTGCGGGTGACGGACCTGATGCGCAAACCCTGACGGCGAAAGCCGCACCCTTCCTTTCCGGTACGAGCAAGGACGGCACCGTCCGACCTGGATTCCGACCCGTCGCCGGTAGCTTTGTGCTGCCGACGCGGCGCAGGATGCTGTATGCAACGCGCGAACTTGGCACTCGGGACGATGGCGACAGTGCGCCGACCATCGCCGAAGCGTTGCTGGCCGTGTGGCGACAGGGAGTAGAAGCGATGGCGTGGGAAGAGCTGGAGGCGGAAGCCAACCTGCTGATCAACGAGATCGACGAGGGCGCGGAGAACCGGCACGCGCTCTATCTTCGGCTGCGCGAGAAACTGATGGAGATGCGCGCCTTCGGGATGCCGTTGCCGGACGATCTGGTCCGTGTCGAACGCGAGCTGGAGGCCGAGTTCGGCGGCCCGCCGGAGACCACGACGGACTAGCCTGTTTTTGGCCATGCGCTCGACATGAACGTCTGTCAGTCTCGGTCCGAGTTCTGGAGGGACCGATGAGCGCAGCCACAGGGATCGCCGCCACCAACGCCGTCTTCGTCGAGCGGGCAGCCGCCGGGGACGCGGCCGGCATTGCGAACTGCTACACCGAAGACGCCGTGTTCATGACGCCGAACGCCGACCCGCTTGTCGGCCGCGCCGCGATCGAGGGCTTCTTCAGTGCCGCGCGCGACGGCGGCATCACGGCGATCATATTGACGACGAGCGAGGTGCTGGACTTCGGCGACACCGCCAACGAGGTCGGCACCTACGAGCTGAAGGCCGGCGATGCCACCGCGGACAAGGGCAGCTTCGTGGTGATCTGGAAACGCACAGCCGACGGCTGGAAGCTTCACCGCGACATCATCGCTTCGACCCAGCCGGCGCCGGCCGGCTAGGCCGCCGCCAGCTGCGCCACCGCGTCCGAGACGATGCGGTCGAGATCGCGGCGCGGCACGCGGGCACGGGCCCGTACGGCCAGGCTGTGCACAACCGATCCGGCAATGCGCGCACGGCTTGCCGGGTTGTCGGTGCCAGCTCGGCGAAAACGCGCAGCCAGCAGCTTCTCGATGCCCTCGACCATCTCGCGCACCGCGGCGGCGATCTCCGGGTCGTCGTAGGACGCGGTGGTCGCGGTGCAGACCACCAGGCACCCCCGCCGGGCCTCGCCCTCGCCAACCATGTAGGTCTCGATCGCCGAGCGATAGAAGGCGCGCAACGCGGCGCCGAGATCGTCGTGCGAGTCCAGCGCTTCGGCCGCGCTACGCAGAACCACTTCACGCATTCGCGTTAGCGCGGCGAGATACATCGCGCGCTTGTCGCCCAGCGCGGCATACAGGCTGGGCCGGTTCATGCCGGCCGCCTCGGCCAGGGCATCGAGCGACGTCGCGTCATAGCCGCCGGTCCAGAAGGCCGGAATGACGCCGCGCAGTGCCGCTTCCGGATCGTGGGTGCGCGGGCGGCCGCGTCGGCGCGGGGTTTCCTCGGACATTTTCCTACTAACTCGCAAGAAATCCATTGACGGATCTATTTTCTTGCGAGACGGTAGATAAATCAATCCAAGGGAGCCCGACATGGAACTGTTCTTCTCGCCGCTGGCCTGCTCGCTGGCCACACGCATCGCCCTGTACGAGGCCGACCTGCCGGCGACGTTCACCCAGGTCACACTGTCGACCAAGCGGACCGGCGACGATCGCGACTATTTCCAGGTCAACCCGAAGGGTCAGGTGCCGGCGCTACAGACCGACGACGGCGCGCTGCTGACCGAGGGTCCGGCGGTCCTGCAGTACGTCGCCGACCTGGCGCCGGACAGCGGCCTGGCGCCAGCGGCCGGTACGCCGGCGCGCTACACCTTGCAGACCTGGCTCAACTACGTCGCCACCGAGGTGCACAAGCAGGTCTTCGCGATGATGTTCAATCCGGCGACACCGCAGGAGGCGAAGGCGTTCGCGCGGCAGTTGCTGGAAGCCAAGCTTGCCTATCTCGACGGTCACCTGACCGGCCGCGAGACACTGCTCGGCGAGGACTTCACGGTCGCCGACTGCTACCTGATCACGGCGCTGAACTGGTGCCGCGCGATCAAGCTCGACCTGTCGGCGTGGCCGGCGCTCGCCGCCTACCAGGCGCGCCACGAGCAACGCCCCGCCGTCGCCCGCGCGATGGCCGAAGAAGCCACGCTGTGGGACGCGGCGTAGGCACTTTCCGCTGACACGGAATCGCACCGGCCCGCTCCCCCACCCGGCCACCCACAAGGATACTGGCGTTGGGTGGCCGGGTGGGGGAGCGGGCCGGTGCAGATTACGCCTGAAACGCTTTCACTCAGACCGGGGTCGGTTCGCCCCAGGAGGCGGCACGTTGGGTGGCCTGGCCGTCGCCGGCCATCAGCGCCTCCTGGTCCTCCGGGACGTAGAAGAAGTCGCCGGGCCGGAAGTCGTGGCCGAGGTCGCCGAGCAGGCGGCGCTGGCGCGGCGTGCACTTGTCGAACAGCGCCTCGTACGGCGCGGCGAAGTCATAGGCGCGCATGAACATCTGGCAGTAGTTGTAGAGGATGGTCTTGCGCGAGGTGTTGGAGCGGTTCGGCGCCGGCCCATGCCAGATGGCATGCGGGAAGACGTAGGCGTCGCCGGCCTTGCCCATCAGCTGCACGGCGCCGGGCGCGTGCGGGTTCGGCATGCGCTCGGCCCGGTCCGGGAAGGGCCGCATGTGGCTGCCGGGGAACAGCGTGAAGTTGCCGCTGTCGGGCTCGGTCACGTCGGTCAGCAGGTACATCACCTTCACCGCCAGCGGCCGGCTCGACTCGGTGACGCGGATACCGCGCTGGCCCTCGCCGCCGTCGGTATGGGTGTAGCCGGGGAAAGCGTCGCCGGCGGCGCGGACGATCGCCTGGCTCATCGAGAACTGGATGTACGGACCCATCAGGTCGAGGATCAGGTCGAAGATACCCGGCCGGTCGATCAGGTCGACGAAGGCCTGGTGGTAGGTCAGCAGGTCGCGCCGGTCCATGAACGCGGCCGGGTCCGGGTCGGCGTGCTCGACCCAGGCATAGTGGCCGCGCGGCAAGGTCGCCGGCGCCGGCTCGTAGCCCGGCAGCATGCGGAAGCGGTCGATCTCGTCGGAGAAGAAGTCGACCTCGGCCGGGCTCAGCGCTCCCTCCAGATGCAGGTAGCCGTCGACGGCCCACTGCTCGCGCTGCGCCTCGGTCAGCACGCGGTTGGTATTGGCCAGCATGGTTTCCTCCTTGTCGCTTCCGCTTCTCAGGCGCCGAGCGCGGCGGCCAGGGCGGGAAAGTCGTCGACGACGATATCGTAGCCGTTATCGGCAGCGGGCGGCGTGTCCGGTCCCCACTCCTGTGGGCGGCGCACCAGCGCGGTCCTGAAGCCGACGGCCTTGGCGGCGTCGAGATCGAAGCTGTGGCAGGCGACCATCAGGCATTGATCGACATCGAGTTGCAGGCGCGCGGCGGCGGTTTGGTACGCCTCCGGCAGTAGCTTGTACTTGCCGATGCCTTCGCAGCTCAGCACCGCGTCCCACGACAGGCCGTTCTTGCGCGCGGTGTCGATGATCAGGCGGTAGGACAGGATGGTGAACGACGCGACGATGTAGCGCTGCCGCAGTTTTGGTAGCACCGCCGGGAAGTCCGGCCAGCATTTGAAGCCATGGGGCGCGTCGTAGGCGATGGCGTGGATGTCGTCCTCGGCGAAGGCGTCGAGCCCGTGCTCCTTCACCAGCACCTCGACGGTGAACCGATGCGCGCCATCGAAATTGTAGGCCGGCGGCTCGTGCTCGCCGAGGTTCAGCATCGCCTGGAGCGAGCGACGACGCAGCTCGTTGGCCAGCGCCGCCCAGTCGCGCTCGATGCCATGACGCGCGCCGGCGGCGGCGAAGGCATCGCGGAAGCCACTGTGCCAGTCGAGTATCGTGCCGCCGGTGTCGAAGGTCAGGGCCTGGATGTCGAGGTCGCTCATCGCCGTCTCCCGCCCGCCACCTAGACCGGCACGTCGCCCGCCGCGGTGGTGCGGTGCATCAGGCGCGGCTGGGTGTCGGTGTAGTCGTAGATCGCGTAGTGCATGGTCGAGCGGTTGTCCCACAGCACCAGGTCGCCGGGGCGCCAGCGGTGCCGGTAGACGTTCTCCGGCCGGGTCGCCTGGTCGTTGAGGTAGGCGAGCAGCGGGGCGCTCTCCGCTTCGGTCATGTTCTCGAACCGCATGGTATAGGCCGGGTTGGTGTAGAGCGCGGGCTGGCCGCTCTCCGGGTGGGTGCGCACGACCGGGTGCGCCACCGGGGCCGGCAGGTCGAAGTTGCGCGAATTGTTATCACCGGCCGCCGCCCGCTTCGCCAGCAGCTCGGCCGAGTGCATGGCCTTCAGCGGCCGCAGCATTGCTTGCATGGCGGGCGACAGGCGCTCGTAGGCGGCGACCATGTTGCACCACATGGTGTCGCCGTAGCCGGTGGGCACTTCGCGGGCGTAGAGCGCGGAGGCCATCGGCGGGCGCGGGTCGTAGGAGATGTCGGAGTGCCAGAAGTCGTTGCGGGCGCCGCGGCTGCCCGGCCGGTTCTCCAGCACCAGGATCTCCGGATGGTCGGGGATGCCGGCGCGGGTGCCGAGCGGGTGCGGCTCGACCGGACCGAGCATGGCGGTGAAGGCGACGTGCTGCGCCGGGCTCAGATCCTGGTCGGGGAAGACCAGCACGTGGTGTTCGAGCCAGGCGGCGCGCACGGCGGCGAAGGTCTCGGCCTCGATCGCGCCGAGATCGAGGCCGACGACCTCAGCGCCGATCGCCCCGGCAAGCGGGCGGATGTCGAGATCGACGGCGCGTGTCTGCGGCAGGCTCATGGTTCGAATTCTACCACCGTCGTCGCGGTCGATCCTATGTCGTCACCCCGGCCCTGAGCCCTCGGACAACGGCCGGGCAAAGCTGAGTTCGTGGCCGTCGGGGTCGCGGACGTGGAAGAAGCGCTCGCCCCAGGGCGCGTCGCGCGGCGGCGCCTCCGGCGCATAGCCGGCGTCGATGACGCGGTGATACTGCGCGTCGACGTCGTCGACGTAGAAGATCGCCCGGCCCCAGGCGGTTGGCGGCGGCTCGGGGTTGGCGAACAGGTTCACGTGATCGGCGCCGACGCGGAAGCTGGTGAAGCCCGCCTCCGCACCGCCGTATTTCAACTCGAAGCCGATCGCCTCGTAGAACGCGACCGAGCGCGCCATGTCGGCGACGGCCAGGGTCAGGGCGTTCAGGCTCTCGATCGTCATGGGCAAATCATAGCACGGTCATGTGCTGCATAAATTTTGTGCAGAACGTGAAATCTGCCCGTCATATTTGCAGCACCGCCGCCCACAATTTCATCACCCTCTCGTTTTCCCTGTTTTCTCAATACGTTACCGCATCGCGGCAAAACGGCACGGTTCTTGAGTCAAAGGCCTGCGGATCGCCGCCGAGGGCGGACAACCAAGGGAACTGGCACATGAAACTGGTCATGGCCGTCATCAAGCCGTTCAAACTCGATGAGGTGCGCGAGGCACTGACCCAGCTCGGGGTGCAGGGTCTCACGGTCTCCGAGGTGAAGGGCTTCGGGCGGCAGCAGGGGCACACGGAAATCTATCGCGGCGCGGAATACGCCGTGAACTTCCTGCCAAAACTGAAAATCGAGATCGCGGTGGCGAACGACCTGGCGGACCGGGTGGTCGAGACCATCACCAACGCCGCCCGCACCGGGCAGATCGGCGACGGCAAGATCTTCATCCTGGATCTGGAGCGGGCCGTGCGCATCCGCACCGGCGAAACCGACGCCGACGCGCTCTAACGAGGACGACTCACTGATGAAACTGTTCAACAACAAGCTTCTGCGGCGCGGCACCTGGGCCGCGATCGCGGTTCTGGCGCTGGGGGCCGGCGGGGCCTCGGCCGCCGTCGAGGCGGAAACCGCCTTCGTGTTCAACTCCTTCAGCTTCCTGGTGCACGGCTTCCTGGTGATGTGGATGGCGGCCGGCTTCTGCATGCTGGAAGGCGGCTTGGTGCGCACCAAGAACGTCGCCATGCAGTGCACCAAGAACATCTCGCTCTATTCCGTCGCCGGCATCATGTACTTCCTGGTCGGCTACAACCTC
>CAZVLI010000176.1:0-7508 GCA_964627965.1 uncultured Rhodospirillales bacterium | reverse complement strand
TCGGGCGCGATCATCTTGTCGCGACCGGCCTCGACCCGCTCCGGCTTGTTCAGGATCGTTGCCGCCAGCTTGGCGACGTCATCCGGCATGGTGGCCGAGAACAGCAGCGACTGCCGCTTCTCCGGCAGCCGCTCGACGATCTTGCGGATGTCGCGGATGAACCCGAAGTCGAGCATCCGGTCGGCTTCGTCGAGCACGAAGTGCGTCAGGGTGTCCAGGCGCAGATCGCCGGCCTGCAGCAGGTCGAGCACGCGGCCTGGCGTGCCGACCAGGATGTCGGCGCCGCGGCTCAGCGCGCGCACCTGCGGCTGGCGGCCGACGCCGCCCATCACGGTGACGCTGCAGATCTTCAGATCCGCGGAAAACCGGGCGATCTCGGCCTGAATCTGCGAGGCCAACTCGCGTGTCGGCGCCAGGATCAGCGCCCGTACGGACCGCTTGCGCAGCGGTGTGTGGTCGGCGCTGAGATGATGCAGCAGGGGCAGGGCGAACGCGGCGGTCTTGCCCGTGCCGGTCTGGGCCAGGCCAAGCAGATCGCGGCCTTGCAGGATCGGTCCGATCGCCTTGGCCTGGATGGGAGTCGGTTGTGTGAAGCGTGCCTTGCTAAGTGCACGTACCAGGGGCTCGGCGAGGCCGAGGCCCGAAAACGTCGTGTCGGTCAAACTGTAATTCTGCCTATCGCACCCACGCGTCAGCCCTTCTCGGCCAAGTCGTCGTGTGTTGGTGCCCTCATGTTCGCCGCCACGCGCGATTGCGGCGCGAACGATTTCAAACGGCCTTGTCCGGGAGGATGTCGACATTTCGCCGACCTTCGCGCATTCGCGGACAGAACCTTTCTTCGCATCGCACGGGCACCTGGCCTTGTCAAGCGAGCCGGAATTTGCCGGCGCCCCATACGACCTGCATCATGCGCGCCGGAGAGGGCAATCAGATGACAGAGCACAAGGGAATTGGCGCTTCGGTGCCGCGTGTCGAGGATCGGCGCTTCCTGACCGGTGCCGCCGCGTTCAGCGACGACCTCGCGCGCGACGATCAACTTGTCGCGATTGTCGTGCGATCACCGCATCCGCACGCCGAGATCCGGGCCATCGAGGCGAATGACGCGCGGGCGATGGCCGGCGTGCGCGCGGTCTACACGGCGGCCGACCTGCGCGATGTCGTGAAGCACCCGATCCCGTCGCTGACCAAGGAGCCGCCCTTCGATGTGCGCGGCCGCGACGGCGAGCCGGCGACCGATGCCTCACAGTTCCCGCTGGCCGGCGATCGCGTGCGGTATCTGGGCGAGCCGGTGGCCTTCGTCGTCGCCGAGACCGAGGCGCAGGCGCGCGACGCGGCCCAGGCCGTCGTTGTCGATTACGCGGAACTGCCGGCCGCCGTCACCATCGATCAGGCGCTGGCCGCCGAGGCGCCGCTGTGGGACGACGCGCCCGACAATGTCTCGCTGGACTGGGCCGGCGGCGATGCCGAGGCGGCACGAGCCGGCTTCGACAAGGCGGCGCACGTCACCCGCATGACCCTGGTCAACAACCGTGTCGTCATCGCCTTCATGGAGCCGCGCGCCTGCCTTGCCGAGCCGGGCGCCGACGACCACGTCACCATGCACGTCGGCTGCCAGGGCGCGCACGGGATGCGGGCCGGTCTGGCGGCGATGCTCGATATGCCGATGGAGAAGCTGCGTGTCGTGGTGCCGGACACCGGTGGCGGCTTTGGTGCGCGGGGTGGCGTCTACCCGGAGTTCGTGCTGACCCTGGCGGCGGCGAAGCTGCTCGGCCGTCCGGTGAAGTGGACCGGCGACCGCACCGAGAGCTTTCTCAGTGATCACCAGTCGCGTGACCACGTGATGCACGCGGAGCTGGCGCTCGACGCCGAGGGCAACTTCCTGGCCGTGCGCGCCAACATCGACTGGCGCCACGGCGCCTACATCCCCAGCCGCAACATCTGGGTGATCATCAACTTCCTGCCGCCCACCATCGGCGGCGTCTACCGCATCCCGGCGGCCGACATCACCATTCGCTCGCTGTTCACCAACACCACGCCGCAGGCCGCCTTCCGTGGCATCGGACGGGTCGAGACCAACTACCTGATCGAGAGCCTGATCGATCAGGCCGCGCGCGAGACCGGCCACGACCGTATCGAACTGCGGCGGCGCAACCTGGTGACGCCGGCCGAGATGCCGTGGACGTCGCCGGGCGGCGCCGTCTATCACTCCGGCCAGTTCACCGCCAACCTGGCCCGCGCGCTCGACCTGGGCGAGTGGGATCACTTCGCCAAACGCCGGGCGGCGTCCGAAGCGAAGGGTCTGAAACGTGGCATCGGCGTGTCGCTGTTCATCGAGAATGACGGCGGCGCGCCGGGCGAGTTCGCCGAGGTGGTGGCGGAGGAGGACGGCTCGATCACGCTGCTCGCCGGCACCCAGGACTTCGGGATGGGCCATGCCACCATGTACGCGCAAATCCTGTCCGACGAGCTTGGCGTGCCGTTCGAGACGATCAACGTCACCTATGGCGACACCGACAAGGTCGCGCGCGGGTCCGGCTCGCACGGCTCACGCTCGGCTCGTATCGGCGGGGGCGCGGTCGTGTTCGGCGCCCGCGACATGGTGAAGCTTGGCACCGACCTGGCCGCCGAACTGCTGGAGGCGGCGGCCGCGGACATCGCCTATGCCGAGGGCCGCTTCACCATCCAGGGCACCGACCGGTCCGCGACCTTGGCCGAGGTCGCGACCTTCGCCGCTGGCCAGGGCAGGGCGCTGGCGGCGCAGCACGACTTCCTGACCGAGCGCGAGGCACATTCCAACGGCTGCCACGTGGCCGAGGTCGAGATCGACCCCGCCACCGGCCGGGTCTGGCTGGATCGCTATTCGGTGGTCGCCGACGTCGGCCGCGTGGTGAACCCCATGATCGTCGACGGCCAGATGCACGGCGGCGCGGCGCAGGGCATCGGCCAGGCGCTGCTGGAGGACGTGGTCTACGACCGGGAAAGCTGCCAGACCCTGTCGGGTAGCTTCATGGACTACTGCCTGCCACGCGCCGACGATCTGCCGGACTTCGCGGTCGCCACCAACGAGGTGATCGAGACCGACAACCCCGTCGGCGTGAAGGGCGCGGGCGAGAACGCCACGTCGGGCGCGCCGGCGGCGGTGATGAACGCCATCCGCGACGCGCTCGACGGCGCCGAGATCCAGATGCCGGCGACACCGGAGAAGGTCTGGCGGGCGCTGGGAACCCAACGCTCAGAACCTGCTCACGACAGATGACGCATACCCTGCCGCCCGGAGTGAGCCGACGCGGTTTGCTGGCCGCCGCGGGCGCGCTGGCGCTTTGCCCGACGGCATCGCTGGCAGTGCCACGCGAGACGCGGCTGCGGGCAGCGCCAGACACGGTACAACTCGTACCGACGCCGCACCCGCCGACCGATGTCTGGGCCTTTGACGGTCAGGTGCCGGGCCGGGAGATCCGGGCTCGCCAGGGCGACCGGGTACGGATCGCGCTGGAGAACGGGCTGGCCGAGGAGACCACGGTTCACTGGCACGGATTGCGGGTACCGAACGACATGGACGGCGTGCCGCACCTCACGCAGCCGCCGGTGCCGGCTGGCGGCCGCTATGTCTACGAATTCGAACTGCCTGATGCCGGCACCTACTGGTACCACCCGCACACGCGCGGTTCGGAGCAGGTTGGACGCGGTCTCTATGGCGCCTTCATCGTCGAGGAGACCGAGCCGCCGGCCGTCGACCGCGATCTGGTCTGGGTCCTCGATGACTGGCGGCTGCTCGATAGCGCCCAGATCAGTGGCGACTTCGGCAACTTCGGCGACATGAGCCATGCCGGCCGGCTCGGCAACTCCGTGACCGTCAACGGCGCTATGCCGGAGACCCTGCCGGTCAGGGCGGGGGAGCGCATCCGGTTGCGGTTGATCAACGCCGCGAATGCCCGGGTCTTCGCGCTGCGGTTCGAGGGGCTGGCCCCACGCACCATCGCGCTGGACGGTCAGCCGGTGGAACCGCATGCGCCGCCGGACGGACGCGTTGTCCTGGGCCCGGCGATGCGCGCCGACCTGATCCTCGACATGACCGGCAAGCCCGGTGATCGGCACGCCGTCATCGATGGCTTCTACCCGCGTCAAACCTACAAGCTGCTCGATCTCGTTTGTGATGAAGAACGGCTTCGGCAGGAGCCGCCGGCCGACCCGATCGCCTTGGCGCCAAATCCCCTCGCGGAACCCGATGTCGTGGGGGCGCGGCGCCACGTGGTGACGTTCGAAGGCGGCATGATGAGCCGCCTCGGCGGCGCGAAGCTGCGCGGCGAGTACCGGGACATTCGATCCTTGATGCGTCAGGGCCTGGCCTGGGCCGTCAACGGCGTCGTCGCCGACGGCCACGTTCTGGACCCGTTCGTCACCCTGGAACGAGGCTCCAGCCATGTGCTGGAACTCCGCAACGACACGGCGTGGTGGCATCCGATCCACCTGCACGGGCACAGTTTCCGGGTGATCGCGCGCGACGGTCGCCCAACGGCGCTGCGCGAATGGCGGGACACGGTGCTGATGGCGCCACGTGAGCGCGTCGACATCGCCTTCGTCGCCGACAACCCAGGCGACTGGATGTTTCACTGCCACATCCTGGAACACCAGGAGGCCGGCATGATGGGCGTGGTGCGGGTCGCATGAGGCTTTCGCTCTGCAACGAGGTTCTGGCGCCGTGGTCGTGGCGGCGGCAGTGCGACGTGGCCGCCGAACTGGGCTACGAGGGACTGGAGCTCGCGCCCTACACCGTCGAGACCGAGACGCCGCACCGGCTGTCGTCGCGCCGCGTCAGAGCACTGCGCAAGACCGCCAGCGATGCCGGCGTCGCGGTCTCCGGCTTGCACTGGCTGCTGCTGGCGCCCAAGGGTCTGTCGATCACCGCCGCCGACAAGGCGCAGCGAGCGCGGACGCTGGAGGTTATGCATGGCCTCGTCGAACTCTGTGCCGAGCTTGGCGGCGAAGTGCTGGTCCACGGCTCGCCGGCGCAGCGGCGTCTGCCGAAAGGCAAGGGTGAGGCCGCCGCGCGTCGCCGCGCCATCGACGCGCTTGCCGACGTGGCCGAGACGGCGACGCGATGCGGCGTGGTCTACTGCATCGAGCCGCTGGCGCCTTCGATGGCCAACTTCGCCAGCTCGCTTGCCGAGGCAGCGGGGATCGTCGACGAGGTCAACAGCCCCGGCCTGCGCACCATGATCGACTGCTGCGCCGTGGCCAACACGCCGGGCGAGCCGCCGGTCGCCGATCTCGTCGCCCGCTACTGGCGTTCCGGCCACATGGCGCACATCCAGCTCAACGACGGCAACAAGCGCGGGCCGGGCCAGGGCGACGACGATTTCGCGTCGATCCTGCGGGCGCTGAGGCGCTATAGATACGACGGCTGGATGGCCGTGGAGCCGTTCATCTACCGGCCCGACGGGCCGACGACCGCGGCGGTCAGCGCCGGATACATCAAGGGGCTGCTGGCCGGCCTGGGAGGAAGCAAGTGAGCAAGAAGCGGATCATCGTTTTGATGCCGGGTGTCGGCCCGGGCCTGAAGAGCGTTCTGGACGGCCGCGACGACGTCGAGTGGGACCACATCACCGACGCCTCGGAAGACAACGTGCTGCAACGCATCGGCGACTACGATGCTGCGATCCTGGGTGTCGCGCCGTTCACCCGCCGCATCATCGAGGCCGGCACGCGGCTCAAGGTCGTCGCC
Organism: uncultured Rhodospirillales bacterium; assembly: GCA_964627965.1. Classification (GTDB taxonomy): domain Bacteria; phylum Pseudomonadota; class Alphaproteobacteria; genus JAVKFY01. The sequence continues at coordinate 1,786 of CAZVLI010000176.1, read as the reverse complement.
CGCCACGGCGTCGGCTATGACGCCGTCGACGTGCCCGCGCTCACCGACAGCAAGATACCTCTGGCCGTCGTCGGCATCGCCAACTCGGTGACGGTGGCCGAGCACTCGCTGTTCTTCATGCTGGCGCTGGCCAAGCGCGCGGTGCTGTACGATCGTGAGACCCGCAAGGGCAACTGGCTGGTCCGCTTCGACCCGCCGGCCTACGACCTCGCCGGCCGCACCGTGCTGATCCTCGGTTTTGGTCGCATCGGCCGCCGCCTGGTCCCGCGTTGCGTGGCGATGGAGATGAACGTGCTGGTGCACGACCCCTACGTTGTGCAGGACGCCATCGTCACCGCCGGCGCCACGCCGGTCGAGGACTGGCGTGCGGTGCTGGGCGATATCGACTTCCTGTCGGTGAACTGCCCGAAGAACGACGAGACCAACGGCATGGTCGGCGCCAAGGAGTTGGCGGCGATGAAAGAGACTGCGTTCGTGGTCAACACCGCGCGCGGCGGCATCGTCGACGAAGCGGCGCTGTGCGATGCGCTGGAGAAGTAGATCATCGCCGGTGCCGGCATCGACCCCTTCGTGGTCGAGCTCGCCACGCCCGACGAGCCGCTGTTCAAGTACGACAACATCCTGGTCAGCCCGCATTCCGCCGGCGTGACCCAGGAGTCGATGTACCGCATGGGCGCGACGGCGGCGCAGAACTGTCTCGACTGCTTCGATGGCAAGCTCGACCCGGCGAATGTCATCAACCAGGAAGTGCTTGGCTAAACAAGATTCGTCACCCCGGACTTGATCCGGGGTCCATGTCGAACGCGCGCATGGGATCGACATGGACCCCGGGTCTTCGCCCGGGGTGACGACAGAACTCTTGCGCTACCCCGCCGCCTGGATCTCCGCCAGGAACAGCTCGCCGAACTCGGCGAGCTTGCGGGCGCCGACACCGTTGACCTCGGCGAACGCGTCGAGGTCGCGCGGGCGCTTGGCCGCCATGTCGTGCAGCGTCTTGTCCGGAAACACCACGTAGGCCGGCACGCCGCGCTCGCGCGCCAGCTTCAGCCGCAGGCGCTTCAGGCTGTCGAGCAGGCCCTGGTCCGCCTCGTCCAGCTCGGCCAGCGGCGCGCTGCCGCGCTTCTCGCGTTTCGGCACGCTGGCGTCGGGCCGATAGCGGAACTCGCGCTCGCCGTTCAGCAGCGCCTCGCCCGCCGGGGTGAGCGACAGCCCGCCGTGGCCCTGGATGTCGAGCTGCAGCAGTTCACCGGCAACCATCTGGCGGATCACGCTGCGCAGCGCCGGCTTGCGCCAGTCGGCGGCGGCGCCGTAGGTGGCAAGCTCGTCGTGGCGGCGCTCGATCACCTTCTCGGTCTGGCCGCCGCGCAGGATATCGATGAGGTGCACGGCGCCGAACCGCTGGCCCGTGAGTCGCGCGGTCTCCGCCACGAGCCGGGCGATCTCCGTCCCGTCTTCCAGTGTGGCGGGGTGGATGCAGTTGTCGCAGTTGCCGCAGTCCTCGGCCTGCGTCTCGCCGAAATAGCTCAGCAGCACGCGCCGGCGGCAGCCAGGCACCTCGGCATAGCCGATCAGCGCGTCGAGCCTCTTGTGCTGGCGCCGCTTGTGCGCCTCGTCGGTCTCTTCCTGTTCGATGAAGCGCCGCCGCAACGCGATGTCGTTGGCGCCGAACAGCATCACCGCCTCGGCCGGCTCGCCGTCGCGTCCGGCGCGGCCGATCTCCTGGTAGTAGGCGTCGAGCGTGGCCGGGATGTCGGTGTGCAGCACGAAGCGCACGTCCGGCTTGTCG
>CAZVLI010000175.1:6437-7524 GCA_964627965.1 uncultured Rhodospirillales bacterium | reverse complement strand
CATCGATGGGCACGCTGCCGGGGCTCGCCAGCGAGGTGACCCGGATCGAGCCAGAGACGGTCTGCGCCAGGCCGGCGATGCCGACCCCGTTGCCGGCCAGCGTCAGGCCCTCGCCCGAGCCGGGGGTCAGCGACGCGCCGGCCTGTACGGTGATGGGGCCGGTGGCGTTGGAGATGAAGCCGAAGGCCGACGGTGCAGCGGTGGAGAACTGGCTGGTGCCGGCGGTGCTGGCCAGAAAGCGGCCGCCGTCCTCGAAGTCGATGGACGTCGCAGTGGCCGCGTGGAACGAGCCGGAGACGTCGAGCCGCGCGTTCGGGCCGAACACGATGCCGGCCGGGTTGACCAGGAACAGGTCGGCGCCGGCGATGGTCGAGCGGATGGTGCCGTCGATGGTCGAGGCGCCGCCGGTGACCCGGCTGAAGATGTTGGCGATCGAGGCCGGGCCGGAGAAGGTCGCGCTCTGCCCGGTCGACAGGTTGAAGCGCTGGAAACTGTGGAACAGATTGTTGCCGGCGATGCGGCCGAGGTCGGACGTGATCGCGAAGTTCGGCCCGGCCAGCGACTGTGCCGGCCCGACCGACCCGTCGGTGATCACCTGCGCCCGTGCCGCGCCCGCTGCCGCCAGCAGCGCCAGCGCTATCGAAGCTCGCCAAATCATCGCCGCCACTGTGCCGCAGGCCGCCGCCGCGGCCAAGCTACTCGTCGTTGACCAGCTCGTCGAACGGCTCGCGGGTGACGCGCTCGTTGCGCTTGTAGGTCAGCAGGATGAAGGCGACCACCACCACGCCGATGCCGAGCAGGCCGAAGCTGAACGGCACGAAATGGCGCACGTGGGTACCGAACTGGCCGAACGCGAACAGCACGCCGACCACCGCCACCCACAGCAGCCAGTAGCGCCACGGTCCAATGAACAGGTTGTTCATCACGCCAGCGCCCTCCTCGGCATGCGGTAGCGGCTGAACCAGAACAGCGCCACGCCTGCGCCGCCGATCGCCACGAACAACCAGCCGGAAATCCCGAACGGCGATGCCGCCGGCGGGCTCAGCAGCATGATCGCGACGATGCCCAGGCCGATCCGGATCGGCCA
>CAZVLI010000175.1:0-6427 GCA_964627965.1 uncultured Rhodospirillales bacterium | reverse complement strand
GGGCCCTTGCACCAGCCCTCAAGCACCACCGACAGCACCCACACGCCGGCCAGCGCGGTGATGGCGGTGACCACGGTCATGTAGAGCGGCCCCTCGAACAGCAGGCTGGGTCCGTACACGAACACGAACGGCACCAGGTACTTGGCGATGCCGACGCGCGCCGACTCGACCGCTGTCTCCATCGGTCTGGAGCCGGCGATCGCCGCCGCCGCGAACGAGGCGAGTGCCACCGGCGGGGTGATCGAGCTGACCACGCCGAAGTAGAAGGCGAACAGGTGCGCCGCGATCGGCACCACGCCCATCTGGATCAGCGCCGGCACGATCAGCGCCGCGACGGTGATGTAGACCGCCGTAGTGGTCATGCCCATGCCGAGGATGATCGCGGCGACGCCGGTCAGGCACAGCAGGACGAACAGGTTGCCGCCGGCCAGGTCGATGACGGAGTTGGTGAACTTGAGGCCGAGGCCGGAGACGAAGACCGAGCCGATGATGATGCCGGCGCAGGCGCAGGCGATGGTCACCGGCATGGCGGCGCGCACGCCGGCCTCCAGCGCCGCGAACACATCCAGCGCGCTCATCCGCGTGCCCGGATGCACGAAGCTCAGCACGATCAGGGTGACGATGGCCCAGAAGGCCGACAGCATCGGCGTGTAGCCGACCGCCAGCAGCGCCACCAGCACGCCGAGCACCAGCAGGTGGTGCCAGCCGCTGGCCAGCACCTCCAGGAAGCGCGGCAGCCGTGCCTTGTCGATCTTCTGCAGGCCGTGCTTGTCGGCCTCGATGTCGACCATGAAGTAGACGGTGGCGAAGTAGAGGAAGGTCGGCAGGATCGCCGCCACCACCACCCACAGATAGCTGACGTGCAGGAACTCGGCGATGATGAAGGCCGCCGCGCCCATGATCGGCGGCGTGATCTGGCCGCCCGACGACGCGCAGGCCTCCACCGCGCCGGCGAACTTCTTCTTGTAGCCGAGTTGCTTCATCAGCGGGATGGTGAACGAGCCGGTGGTGACCACGTTGGCCACCGCCGAGCCGGAGACCATGCCCAGGAAACCGCTGGCGACCACCGACGCCTTGGCCGGCCCGCCGGTGCGGTGCCCGGTCAACGACACCGCCAGGTCGATGAAGAAACGTCCGGCACCGGAGCGGATCAGGATCGCGCCGAACATGATGAACAGCACGATGTAGGTCGACGCCACCAGCATCGGGATGCCGAACACGCCCTCCGAGCGCACGAAGATGATGTCGATGTACTTCTCGAACGAGGTCGGCGGCCCGTAGAAGAAGCCGGGGAAATGATTGGCGTAGAGCGCGTGCGCGGCGAAGAAGCCGGCGATCAGCACCATCGGGATGCCGACCGTGCGCCGCGTGGTCTCCAGCACCAGCAGGATCATCAGGCTGCCGACGTAGACGTCGTTCGGCGTCAGGTCGCCTTCGCGCATCAGGAACGCGTCGACGTCGTGCATCGTGTAGATCTGGATGCCGATGCCGAGCGCCACCAGCGCCATATCGATGACGAAGCCGATGGCGCGCTTCACGTTGCCGGGGTCGCCCGGGATCCAGACGTGGTCGCGCATCGACGAGCGGAACAGCGGCTTCAGCAGCAGGGCCAGCACCAGCATCACCGTCAGGTGCGTGGAGCGGAAGGATCGGGTCTCCGGCGTGCCGTAGACCGCGACGTAGAGATGGAACAGCGCCAGCGAGATGGTGAGCGTCACGCAGGCGACGGTCAGCGCCCAGACGATGCCGCCGCGCTGGCCGCCGAGCAGTCGCTCGATCAGCGTCGCGTCGCGCACCTCGGCATAGGTCAGCCGACCCTCGTTGGCGACGGCGTCGGTCATCGCGCGGACCTCATGTTGGAATTCGTTGGGTTGCTAGGCTACCCGCCGAAGGCAGGCGGCCGGACCGCGCATCGCACGGCCCGGCCGCCCCTATTCGACAGGTCGGCGGCCTACATGCCGGCCTTCACGCCCTTCTCGTCGTAGTACTTCTTGGCGCCCGGGTGCACCGGGATCGCCGCACCGAGCAGCGCGTTCTCGAGCTTCACGGTGCTCCAGACCTTCTTCACCTTGACGAACTCGCCATGGTTGTCCCACAGCGACTTGGTCATCTGATAGACCACGTCGTCCGGCACGTCCTTGCTCACCACCAGCACGGTGACGGCGCCGAGGGTCGGAATCTTGCCCTCGATGGACTTGTAGTGCTCGTTGGTCAGGTCGACCTGGATGTAGCCCGGGTTGCGCTTCAGGATGTTGTCCAGAACCGCCTTCTCGATCGGCAGCAGCCGGATGCCGGGGCTGAACTCCAGATCCAGGAACGAGGCCTGCGGATAGCTGGTCAGGCCGGCGAAGGCGTCGATGTGACCGTCCTTCATCAGCGCCACGGAGTCCGAATAGGACACGTGATGCACCGTGCCGCCGCCCTTCTTCACGTCGTCGACGGTGTGGCCGTACTCGTTGACGATCATCTGGTAGGCGGCGAAGCCGGACCACTGCGCCTTGCCCGGGCTGATGTTCTTGTCCTTCAGGTCGGCGTACGACTTGATGCCGGAATCCTTCGGCACCGCCGTCTGCATCGCCGCCGGATACAGCGTCGCCAGGTGGCGGACGTTCTTGGTCTCGCTGTTGAAGCCGGTGCCGGCCTGCCAGCCCTCGAACACCGTGTGGCCGTAGCTCCAGCCGACCTCGGCCTCGCCCTTGTTCACGTCCTTGACGTTACCGACGCCGCCGCCGGGGCCGTTCGACGTGGAGATGCCCTTCACGTCCTTGCCCCAGACCTCGGCGATCTTGGCGCCAAGCGGATACCAGCTGCCGCCGGCCGGGCCGGAGACCATGCGCACGAACGTGTCGGCCGACGCCGTCGTGGCGAACATCGCCAGCGGCGCCGCGACGGCAAGAAGTTTCAGGTGTTTCATCGATCTACCTCCCAATGGGTCACGCGTACCGGACGGGCGTTGGCTCGCCGTCTCTCGCCCGCTTGTGTCCGGGTTGGTGCCGATTGTTCCGATTTGAGCGCCGCTGTGCAACGATTCCTTCCGCAACCGGAAAACAATTCCAGGGAGCGGAGCCATGCAACTGGGCGTCGTGCTGCCGGTGATCGACATCGGCGGCGATCCGATCGTCCTGCGGGATGTCGCGCAGGCGATCGAAGGGCTGGGCTATGCCCACCTCGCGGTCCCGGATCACGTGCTGGGCGCCAATGTCGCCAGCCGGCCCGACTGGACCGGCGGCAACACCTCCGACGATTTGTTCCACGACTGTTTCGTGCTGCTCGGCTATCTCGCCGGCCAGACCAGCAGCGTGGCGCTGACCACCCACGTCCTGATCCTGCCGCAGCGCCAGACCGCGCTGGTGGCGAAGCAGGCGGCGACGATTGCGGTCCTGTCCGGCGGTCGTTTCCGCCTTGGCGTCGGCGTCGGCTGGAACCCGGTCGAGTTCGAGGCGCTGGGCGAGGACTTCCACGACCGCGGCGCCCGGTCGGCCGAGCAGGTCGAGCTCATGCGCAAGCTATGGGCCGAGCCGCACGTCACCTTCGAGGGGCGATGGCACAAGGTCACCGACGCCGGGATCAACCCGCTGCCGCCCGGCGGCTCGATCCCGGTCTGGTTCGGCGGTTTCGACGACCGCATGCTGCGCCGCATCGCCAAGCTTGGCGATGGCTGGGTGATGAACGCCTACACGCCGGGCGAGGAGGCGCGCGAAGCCTTCGACCGGCTGGCGATCTACGCCCGCGAGGCCGGCCGCACCGAGCCGGTCCCGATCGACGTCTGGACCTCGATGGGCGGGACGACGCCGGAGCGCTGGCGCGAGGAGATCGCCTACTGGAAGGGGCTCGGGGTCGGCCATGCCACGCTGACCACCGCCTTCAACCGGCGCGACCGCGTGCGCATCGACGGCACCTCGGTCGACGCGCACATGAAGGCGATCACCGACTACATGGAGGCGGTGCGCGACCTGCTGTGATAGGCCTGTCGCGATGACCTCGGTCGACCAGCACGAACCGCACGGCCACAGTTTCGGCCAGGACCGCCGCCGGCCCGGCGAGCGCCGCACGCTGCTGGTCGTCGTCATCACCGGCGTGACCATGATCGCCGAGATCGCCGGTGGCCTGGTCACCGGGTCCATGGCGCTGCTGGCCGACGGTCTGCACATGGGCAGCCACGCGGCGGCGCTGGCGGTCGCGGCGCTGGCCTACCTGATCGCGCGCCGCCATGCCCACGACCGCCGTTTCAGCTTCGGCACCGGCAAGGTCAACGCGCTCGGCGGCTTCGTCGGCGCGCTCCTCTTGCTCGGCTTTGCCGGCCTGATGGCCTGGGAGAGCCTGGACCGGCTGCTGTTTCAGCCACACGCGATCCAGTTCGGCTGGGCGCTGGTGGTGGCGGTCCTCGGCGCCGTGGTCAACGCCGTCTGCATGCTGGTGCTGAAGCCAGCGGACGGCGACGGAGAGGATCACAATCTGCGCGGCGCCTATCTGCACGTGCTGGTCGACCTGCTGACGTCGGTGCTGGCCATCGTCGCGCTGCTGGCCGGCTGGTTCCTGGGGTGGACCTGGCTCGACCCGGCGGTCGGCGTGATCGGCGCGGTGATGGTGGTGCGCTGGTCGATCCAGCTCGGCCGCGACACGGCGCAGGTGCTGCTGGACTGGGAGGCGCCGCGCGCCACTCGCGACCTGATCTGCCAGGCGCTGGAGGCCGATGGGCAGACACGGGTGTTCGACCTGCACGTTTGGTCCATCGGCCCGGGCCTGAACGCCTGTGCCCTGTCGGTCCTCGCCGCCGAACCGAAGACACCGGAGCAGTACAAGGCGCTGATTCCGAAGAATGCGAACGTCGCCCACGCCACGGTGGAGATCCACCGCCCGGGGCCGGACGACGCGCTCTAGCGCTTGCCGTAGACCAGCCAGTAGACGCCGGCGACCAGGACGCCGCCGCCGACGATGTTGCCGAGCGTGACCGGGATCAGGTTGGCAACGATGCCTGCGACCGTGACCTCCGTGCTGCCGGCGAACCATGCCACCGGCAGGATGTACATGTTGGCCACCGAGTGCTCGAACCCGAGTGCGACGAAGGCCGCCACCGGCGGCATCAGCGCCAGCACCTTGCCGGCCACGTCGTGGGCCCCGAACGACACCCAGCAGGCCAGGCAGACCAGCAGGTTGCACAACACGCCGCGCGCGAAGGCTTCCGTGAAGCTCAGACCGAGCTTGCCGTGCGCGATCGCCACCGCGGTCTCGCCGACGCCGCCGTTCGACATGTCCAGCACGCCCGAAGCGGCGACCAGCCCGGCCAGTCCCAGCGAGCCGACCAGGTTGCCGACGTAGACCAGCCCCCAGTTACGCAACAGCGCCGCCGCCCCGACCTTGCCGTCGGCCCAGGCCATCACGATCAGGTTGTTGCCGGTGAACAGCTCCGCGCCGCCGACGATCACCAGCAACAGGCCAAGCGAGAAGGCGAAGCCGCCGATCAGCCGCGTGGGCCCGAAGCCGAAGCTGCTGCCGGTCACCGTGACGGTGTAGAACAGTGCGCCCAGCGAAATGAACGCGCCGGCCAGGATCGCCAGCATCATGGTCTGCCGCAGGCCGAGCTGCGTCTTGGCGACACCGACCTTCTCGACGCGTTCGGCGATCTGCGCCGGGCTGTAGGCATCTATCTCGAACATCGCCGCCGATCCTAGTGCGCGGACATGTCGGTCGCGATTGATCTCGCGCAATGGCCGCTGATGGCGTTCACGTTACGGTAATGCGTCACGACGAGGAAACGCCGCCATGCTGACATGGGAGGACTGCCTGGGCGTCGCCGGTGTCACCGAGGAGCTGGTCGATGCCGTGGCCGAGCACGAGCACGTGCCGGAGATGGTCGCGCTGGAACTGACCAACTACATGGTGCACGAACCGGATGGCGTGCCACGCCTGAAGCGCATGATCCTGGATGACATCGCCGCCGCGCAGACCCGAGGCGATGTTGACCACGCGAACCACCTGCGCCGCGTCCTGCTGCATTTCGTCGCGCTGCATCGCGACGACTAGCGGCTAAGGTTGCGGCCTCGGGAGAGCCGACGTGTCCGCAGCCGCCGCCGAACCGACCTTTCGCACCGTTGGCCTGACCAAGGTCTATGGCACTGGCGCCGGTGCGGTCCACGCCCTGCGCGGCGTCGACCTGGAGGTGCCGCCGGGCGAACTGGTGGTGCTGCTCGGCGCCTCGGGCAGCGGCAAGTCGACCTTACTGAACATCCTAGGCGGCCTGGATCGCGCCACCGAAGGCAGCTTCGCCTTTCGCGGTCAGGAACTCGGACAGGCCAGCGACGGCGAGCTGACGCAGTATCGTCGCCGCCATGTCGGCTTCGTGTTCCAGTTCTACAATCTGATGCCGAGCCTGACGGCGGCGGAGAATGTCGACCTCGTCACCGAGATCGCCGAACGGCCGATCTCG
>CAZVLI010000174.1:0-7527 GCA_964627965.1 uncultured Rhodospirillales bacterium | reverse complement strand
CGATACCGATGCTCTGGACCCTGGTCGAGGCCTGCATCCACACCCTGCGTTCGCCGCGCGGCCGCCTGGCGCTGGCCATCACCCTGGCACTGCTGCTGTTCTCGTTCGGCGAGAACCTCGAGGTTCAGGTCTACCTGCTGTGGCCATACTTCCTGCTCCTCGGCATCGCCATGCGCGAACACGCCGAACACCAGGCCAAGCCATGACGGACGAGGACAGCCGGCGATCACCCAAGCGTCCTCGAACCACGCAACTGGTCGCGTCTTGGTCTGACCCAGGCGAACTGAATAGGGTGAACACTACAGGTCACAACCAGGCGGGCGCGGCTAATCCGGCTCGACGTCGATCGCTCTGGCCGGCACGGCGATGACCTCGAGCGCCTGCGCATTGTCGATGCGCACATCGGCGCCATCCACTTGCACGCCATGCGGCTGCAAGGCGGCGAACGCCCGCGACAGGTTCTCCGGTGTCATGCCGAGCCAGGACGCGAGCAGGCGCTTCTCGTACGCGAGGTGGATCAGGCCGGTTCCGCCCTGTGAATCGTTTTGCTGCAGGAGGTAGTGCGCCAGGCGCTCGGTGCTGGTGCGCAACTTCTGGTGCCGCAGCGCCCGGACCATGACGCGAAAGCTGGAGGCCAGCTCCAGCGCCATCGGCGCCGCCACGGTGGCGTCGCGCACCAGCGCCGCGCGAACGTTCTCGGCCGGAATCAGGATCAGCCGCGACGCCATGACCGTCCGCGCGGCCATCAGATAAGGCGCGTCCTTCAGCACCGCGGCGAGGATGAAGCTACGGACCGGATGCACCAGATCGAGCGCGCTCTGCCGCCCGTTCTGGGTGGCGTAGAGCTCGACGCAGCCGTCGACGACGACGTGCAGGAAGTCGGGGCTCTCGCCCTCGGCGACAAGTTCGACCTGGGCCGGGAAGCGCTGCATATAGGCGGCTTGCAGCAGCTGGTCGAAGCTGGCCTGCGCCATCGCGGCGAACAGCGGCAACCGCCGCACCGATTCCAAGTCTTCCGTACGTATCGTCATCCGCCGCTCCGGCGGCAACGCTACGCGTCGACTTAACAAATATCAATTCAATCCAAATCAATAGTCAAAGAAAGTATTGATGACTATCAATACTTGGGATTTTGCGACGAAATACCCCGGAAATTTACGACTATTGATCGAAATCAAGGTCGCTCGCCGCCACGTAACTGAGGCTTGTCTTGGCCGTTCGGCTCGTAATTTTGCGACCAGAGAAGAGGCAAGCCGTCATGACGCCAGTTCCCCACGATCTCGACCCCGGACGGCAACGCCAAGTCCTGGGCATGAGCACGCTGGCCTTCACCGTGTGTTTCGCGGTGTGGACGATCTTTTCGATCATCGGCGTCAAGATCAAAGCCGACCTGGGCTTGAGCGATAGCGAGTTCGGGCTGCTGGTCGGTACGCCCATCCTTACCGGGTCGATCAGCCGGATCTTTCTCGGCATCTGGACCGACCAGTATGGCGGCCGGCCGGTCTACGTCGCGGTGATGGTGCTGGCGGCGCTGGCCACCTTCCTGCTGTCGATGGCGGATACCTACCCGCTCATGCTGCTGGCGGCGCTGGGCGTCGGCCTGGCCGGCGGCTCGTTCGCCGTCGGCATCGCCTACGTGTCGAAGTGGTACCCGGCCAATCGCCAGGGCACGGCGCTCGGCATCTTCGGCGTCGGCAATGTCGGCGCCGCGGTGACCAAGTTCGTCGCGCCGTTCGTGCTGGTCGCCTTCGGCTGGGAGATGGTGGCGCAGATCTGGGCCGCGGCCTTGCTCGTCATGGCCGCCATCTTCTGGTTCACCACCACCGACGACCCTGACACGGCCGCGCGCAAGGCGCGTGGCGAGCGGCCACGCGGCGCATTGCTGCAATTGGAACCGCTGAAGAACCTGCAAGTCTGGCGGTTCGCGCTGTACTACTTTTTCGTCTTCGGTGCCTTCGTGGCGCTGGCGCTGTGGCTGCCGCGCTATCTAGTCGGCGTCTACGAGCTCGACATCAAGACGGCGGGCATGCTGGCCGCCTTCTACTCCGTGCCGGCGAGCCTGTTCCGTGCCTACGGCGGCCACCTGTCGGACCGCTACGGCGCCCGCACGGTCATGTACCTGACCTTCGGCGTGTCGGTGCTCTGCACCTTCATGCTCTCCTATCCGGACACCGACTACATCATCCACGGCATTCGCGGGCCGATCGCGTTCTCGACCTCGATGAGCCTGGTGCCGTTCGTGCTGGTGATCTTCGTGCTCGGCTTCTTCATGTCGCTGGGCAAGGCGGCCGTCTACAAGCACATCCCGGTCTACTACCCGGGCCATGTTGGCTCAGTCGGCGGGCTGGTCGGCATGATCGGCGGCCTGGGCGGCTTCGTCCTGCCGATCGCCTTCGGCGTGCTGCTCGACCTCACGGGCGTCTGGACGAGCTGCTTCATGCTGCTGTTCGCCATCGTCGCGGTGGCGCTGCTGTGGATGCACCTCGCGATCCGCAACATGGAACGCGCCGCGCTGGAGGACCAGGGCGCCTCGGTGCCGCAGTTGCCGGAGATGGCGTCGATCCACAAGCCCGAGCACGAGGGGGCGCTGGGCCCCGTGCTTGAGGACTGGCGGCCGGAGGACGACGACTTCTGGGCCACGACGGGCCGGCGTGTCGCGCAGCGCAACCTTTGGATCTCGATCCCCTGCCTGCTGCTCGCCTTCTCGGTCTGGATGGTGTGGTCGGTCGTCGTCGCCAAGTTGCCGGCGATCGGGTTCAACTACACCACCGACGAGCTGTTCTGGCTCGCGGCCCTGCCCGGCCTGTCGGGCGCGACACTGCGCATCTTCTACTCCTTCATGGTGCCGATCTTCGGTGGCCGGATGTGGACGACCATGTCCACCGCCTCGCTGCTGATCCCGGCCTTCGGCATCGGCTACGCGGTGCAGAACCCCGATACGCCGTACCTGTTGTTCCTGGTGCTGGCGCTGCTCTGCGGCTTCGGCGGCGGCAACTTCGCCTCGTCCATGGCCAACATCAGCTTCTTCTTCCCGAAGGCACAGAAGGGCAACGCGCTGGCGCTCAATGCCGGGCTCGGCAATGCCGGCGTCAGCGTCATGCAGTTCGTCGTGCCGCTGGTGATCACGGCAGGCGTCTTCGGCGCCATCGGCGGCGAACCGCAGGCGACCAAGGGCGACGACATGCTGTGGCTGCAGAATGCCGGCTTCGTGTGGGTGCCGTTCCTGATCGTCTCGACCGTCGCGGCCTGGTTCGGCATGAACGACATCGCCTCCGCGCGGGCCTCGTTCCGCGAGCAGGCGGTGATCTTCGAGCGCAAGCACAACTGGATCATGTGCTGGCTCTACACCGGCACTTTCGGGTCGTTCATCGGCTACTCCGCGGGCTTCCCGCTGCTGGCCAAGACGCAGTTCCCGGAAGTCGACTCGCTGCAGTACGTGTTCCTCGGCCCGCTGGTCGGGGCGCTGAGCCGCGCCGCGACGGGCTGGATCTCCGACAAGTGGGGCGGCGGCCGGGTCACCATGTGGACCTTCGTGGTGATGATCGCGGCGGTCGGTGGGGTGCTGTACTTCCTCGGCATCAAGGACCAGCCGGGCGCGTTCTGGGGCTTCTTCGCCATGTTCATGGTGCTGTTCGCCGCCACCGGTATCGGCAACGCGTCCACCTTCCAGATGATCCCGATCATGATGCGGCTGGAGATCGACCGGCTGATGCCGCAGCTCGATCCGACCGCCCGGCTGCGCCAGGCGGAGAAGGAATCCGCGGCGATCATCGGCTTCACCAGCGCGATCGCGGCCTACGGCGCCTTCTTCATCCCCAAGGCCTACGGCACGTCGATCACCATGACCGGCAGCCCGAACGCGGCGCTGTGGGGCTTCATGATCTTCTACGTCACCTGCGTGCTGGTGACCTGGTTCGTCTACACGCGTCGCGGCGGCCTGCTGCACGACGTGGAACGCGGCCTTGGTCAGCACGCCCCGGCAGGAGCCGCGTCATGAGCCAGCTTCTCGATCGACTGAACTTCTTCGCCCGCAAGGAAACCGGTCGCTTCGCCGGCGGCCACGGCGCGGTCACCAACGAGGACCGGGGCTGGGAGGACGGCTACCGCCAGCGGTGGCAGCACGACAAGGTCGTGCGCTCCACCCATGGCGCCAACTGCACCGGGTCGTGCTCCTGGAAGATCTACGTGAAGGGCGGGATCGTCACCTGGGAGACGCAGCAGACCGACTACCCGCGCACGCGCCCGGAACTGCCGAACCACGAGCCTCGTGGCTGCTCGCGCGGCGCGTCCTATAGCTGGTACCTCTACTCCGGCAACCGGGTGAAGTATCCGCTGATCCGGACACGCCTGATCAGGGCGTGGCGCGAGGCGCGCGCGAAGCTGTCGCCGGTGGCCGCCTGGCGCTCCATCGTCGAGGATCCGGCCAAGCGCGACAGCTACGTGGAGCGTCGCGGCAAGGGCGGCTTCGTGCGCGTCGGCTGGGACGAGGTCACCGAGATCATCGCCGCCGCCAACGCCTACACGGCGGCCGAGCATGGCCCGGATCGGATCATCGGCTTCTCGCCGATCCCGGCGATGTCGATGGTCAGCTATGCCGCCGGCTCGCGCTACCTCTCGCTGCTCGGCGGCGTGTGCATGTCGTTCTACGACTGGTACTGCGACCTTCCGCCGGCCAGCCCGCAAACCTGGGGCGAGCAGACCGACGTGCCAGAATCGGCCGACTGGTACAACGCTGGCTTCCTCATGCTGTGGGGCTCCAACGTGCCGCAGACGCGCACGCCGGATGCGCACTTCTACACCGAGGTGCGCTACCGCGGCGCCAAGTCGGTTGTGGTCTCGCCGGACTATTCGGAGGCATCGAAGTTCGCCGACCTGTGGCTGCATCCGCAGGCCGGGACCGACGCGGCGCTGGCCATGGCGCTGGGCCACGTGATCCTGCGCGAGTACCACGTCGACCGTCAGGCGGCGTACTTCGAGGACTACTGCACCCGCTACACCGACATGCCGATGCTGGTGAAGCTGGTCGAGAAGGACGGCCGGCTGGTGCCGGACCGCTTCCTGCGCGCATCCGACTTCTCCGACAACCTCGGGCAAGACGGCAACGCCGACTGGAAGACCGTCGCCATCGACCGCAACACCGGCGAGCTCGTGGTGCCGCGCGGCTCTGTCGGGTTCCGATGGGGCGAGGAGCAGGGCAAATGGTCGCTGGAGGCCAAGGACGGGCTGGGCAACGACACCCACCTGCGCCTTACCAACATCGCCGAGGCGGATCGCGACGAGGTCGTCGAGGTCGGTTTCCCCTACTTCGGCAACAAGAACCACGACGCGTTCCAAGGCACCGACCATGCAGACGTCCTGCCGCGTCGCGTGCCGGCGAAGCGGATCGCGACGAAGGACGGCGAGGCGCTGGTCGCCTCGGTGTTCGATCTGTTCGTCGCGAATTACGGCGTCGACCGTGGGCTCGGCGGCGACAACGTCGCGTCGAGCTACGACGACATGGCGCCCTACTCGCCGGCCTGGGCCGAGACGATCACCGGCGTGCCGCGCGACCAGATCGTCGCCACCGCGCGCGAGTTCGCGACCAACGCTGAGAAGACCAAGGGCAAGTCCATGGTCATTCTCGGTGCCGGCCTGAACCACTGGTACCACATGGACATGAACTACCGCGGCATCATCAACATGCTGGTGATGTGCGGTTGCGTCGGCCAGTCCGGCGGCGGCTGGTCGCACTAGGTCGGCCAGGAGAAGCTGCGGCCGCAGACCGGCTGGCTGCCGCTGGCCTTCGCGCTCGACTGGGGGCGGCCGCCGCGGCAGATGAACTCGACGTCCTTCTGGTACGCGCACACCGACCAGTGGCGCTACGAGACCCTGGATGTTTCCGAGATCGTCTCGCCGACCGCGCCCGCCGGCCCCTGGGACGGCGCCATCATCGACTACAACGTGCGCGCCGAACGCATGGGCTGGCTGCCGTCCGCGCCGCAGCTCAACCGCAACCCGCTGCAGGTCGGCCGCGACGCCAAGGCCGCCGGCGTCGATCCGAAACAGTACGTGGTCGATGGCCTGAAGGACGGTAGCCTGGCCTTCGCGTCGGAGGACCCGGACGCGCCGGAGAGCTGGCCACGCAACCTGTTCGTCTGGCGCTCCAACCTGCTGGGTTCGTCCGGCAAGGGCCACGAGTATTTCCTGAAGCACCTGCTCGGTACGTCGCACGGCGTGCAGGGCAAGGACCTCGGCGCCACCGGCGCGCAGAAGCCCGACGAGGTCGCGTGGCACGAGGCGGCGCCGGAAGGGAAGCTCGACCTGCTGGTCACGCTCGACTTCCGCATGTCGACCACGTGCGTGTACTCCGACATCGTGCTGCCGACGGCGACCTGGTACGAGAAGAACGACCTCAACACGTCGGACATGCACCCGTTCATCCATCCGCTCACCGCGGCGGTGGACCCGGTGTGGGAAACCAAGAGCGACTGGGAGATCTACAAGGCCATCGCCGCCAAGTTCTCCGAGGTCGCGCCGGAAGTGCTGGGCGTGGAGACCGACGTGGTGCTCACGCCGATCCTGCACGACACCCCGGGCGAGATCGCCCAGGCGCTGGACGTGAAGGACTGGAAGCGCGGCGAGACGGAGCCGGTCCCCGGCAAGACGATGCCGCAGATCGCCGTGGTCGAGCGCGACTACCCGAACGTCTACAAGCGCTTCACCGCGCTCGGCCCGCTGATGGAGAAGATCGGCAACGGCGGCAAGGGCATCGCCTGGAACACCGAGCATGAGGTCGACGGCCTGAAGCGGCTGAACGGCATCGTGGCCGAGCCCGGCCCGACCCAGGGCATGGCCCGCATCGAGACCGATATCGATGCGACCGAGGTGATCCTGATGCTGGCGCCGGAGACCAATGGCGAGGTCGCGGTCAAGGCCTGGGAGTCGCTCGGCAAGGTCACCGGGCGCGAGCACGCCCATCTGGCACTGCCGAAAGAGGACGAGAAGATCCGCTTTCGCGACGTGGTCGCGCAGCCGCGCAAGATCATCTCGTCGCCGACCTGGTCCGGCCTGGAGTCGGAGAAGGTCTGCTACAACGCCGGCTACACCAACGTGCATGAGCTGATCCCCTGGCGCACGCTGACCGGCCGCCAGCAGCTCTACCAGGACCACCGGTGGATGCTCGCCTTCGGCGAGGGCTTCTGCGTCTACCGGCCGCCGATCGACACCCGTTCGGTAGCGCCAGTGATCGACGCCAAGGCCAACGGCAACACGCAGGTGGTGCTGAACTTCATCACCCCGCACCAGAAGTGGGGCATCCACTCCACCTACACAGACAACCTGCTGATGCTCACGTTGAGCCGTGGCGGCCCGATCGTCTGGCTGTCGGAGATCGACGCGAAGAAGGCCGGCATCGCCGACAACGACTGGGTCGAGGCGTACAACGCCAACGGCGCCCTGGTCGCCCGCGCGGTGGTGTCTCAGCGCATCCGCGAGGGCACGATCTTCATGTACCACGCGCAGGAGAAGATCGTGTAGGGAAAGAGTGTA